>JAMFRY010000243.1 GCA_026225015.1 Alphaproteobacteria bacterium | reverse complement strand
CAGGCCGGCGATCAGCCCGCTGAGTTGTGGCTGGCCGGCCCCGGTGGTGCGATCCGCGTTACGGTGGACGGCGTTGCCGATACGGCGATCGCCAGCGCCGGAGCGCGCCAGTCATTCGCCGGCGGCACGCTGGTGGCACTTTCACAAAACAACTTCATGCTCGACTGGAACACGGGCGAATCACTCCACGTCTCCTCGGAAATTCCGCTCGGTCAAACCTATCTGGATGCCAGTGTTAGCCTTCCGCGCGCGGATGGCCCAGGCTCGGTGCAAGGCCTCATGGGCACCGATAGCGGTTGGGCAAAGGACTTCGCGCTACCGGACGGGACGGTGTTCGCACAACCATTGAATCCTAACGTGTTGCTTGGCCGGTTTGCGGATGGTTGGCGCGTGGCGCCGAACACATCCATTCTGAACGATGACGATGTAACGCAGACAATCAGCAGCAACCACTTACCGCCTTACGCCAGCATGTCATTCCTGAGCACTGCAGGTAGCGAGGAAAACGCTGTCCCGGCCCCGCAAGCTACGCGGCCGATCACGGGCGGCAATGCAGGGCTGTCACAAGATTTTCATGTGGACGGAATCTCCCCCGAAGGCACCCAGCCGTTGCCGAAGAATTCAGCCGCAATCGTGTCACTCGGCACGCTTTCCGCGCCGGCAGCCGCAACTCCGTCATTGCTCAACCTGTCTTCCCACATCTTGTTCGCCATCGAGAGGCTCATCTCGCATGGATAATGGCGCCGCGAAGTAGGGAGGCAAGTTCGTGTCAGGTTTGAACAGGGCCGCAAACCTGCCGAGAGTCAGCGCCGTTTCAGTATGGTACCTGCAACCCAGATTTGAGTGGCCGACTTTGGATCATTATGTGTGGCGGGGTTGGAGCATGTTGACTGGCTGGCCTGAGCAGCATACGCAATTTATGCCGTCGTTACGTTTTTTAGGGTCTCGGCAGCCATTGTACATCACTCATGCGCGCCGCGCCGGTTGCCAGCATCACCAGCCGGTCGAATCCCATCGCGATCCCGGCACATTCCGGCATTTTGCCCACAGCCGCCAGGAAATCTTCATCCAGCGGCCAGTCCGGCCCACCCATCGCGTGCCGCCTTGCCCGGTCAGCCATGAAACGCGCGCGTTGTTCCTCGGCGTCGGTCAGTTCCACAAAGGCGTTCGCCAGCTCCAACCCGCAGCAATAGAGCTCAAAGCGTTCGGCCACCCTTGGGTCATCGGGGTCCCGGCGCGCCAGGGCCGCCTGCGCCGCCGGCCAGTGCGTCAGAAAGGCCGGATGCTTGCGCCCAAGTTGAGGCTCGATGCGGTCCAGCAGCAGGCGGAAAAACAAATCCTCCCAGTCTTCGCCGGCACGTAATGCAACCCCCGCCTGCGCGGCGAGGGCAGGGGCGTCCTCGGCAGTTGCCAGAATGTCTACACCCGCATAACGCGAAAAGGCTTGCGCGACGGTGATGCGCTCATAGCGCTCGAGCGACGCCGTATTGCCTCGCCAGGAGATTTCTGGCGGCAGCAGAACGCGCAGCAGCGCCATGGTTTCAGCGATCAAATCATCCATCGTGGCGCCCGGCCGGTACCATTCCAGCAAGGTGAATTCAGCCGCATGGGTGTCGCTCGGCGCTTCGTTGCGCCAGACCCGCGCGAGCTGGAAGATATTGCCGGCCTTGCCCGCCAGCAGTTTTTTCATCGCGAATTCCGGGCTGGTGTTCAGGTATAGCCCCGGCGGGTTCAGTCCGAAGACCGGCAGGTGAACCTCTTCTCCGGGTGCCGGCACGGCATAGGGGGTCTCGACCTCGCAATAGCCGCGCGCGTTGAAAAATGCGCGCGTGGCGGCCGTCATCAGGCCGCGCCGCCTTAGGTGAGGCAGCCGCGCCGCGAGCCGCTCGGCCTGCCATGAAGGGGTCCCGGGTTGAGCCATGCGCACTCTCACTCTACACCGCCTTTATGCCCGATGGCCTCGCTTCCCCCAAACCCGCCAGCCTGCGCAGTGTTTCGGCCCTGATCGAGGCCGGCTTCGCCGAGCCTGAGATGCGCTTGGCGCTTGAGCAGGTGGCTGCCCGCTACGCCATTGCCATTCCGCCGGCTCTGGCGGCGCTGGTCACCGCGCCGGATGATCCGCTCGGCCGGCAATTCATTCCCAACCCGGCGGAGTTGATCATCGCCCCGCATGAATCCGCCGATCCGATCGCCGATGAGGCGCTCTCCCCGATCGCGGGGATCGTGCATCGCTATCCGGACCGGGTTCTGCTCAAGCCGTTGCTGGCCTGTCCGGTCTATTGCCGCTTCTGCTTTCGCCGTGAGCAGGTGGGGCCGGATGGCGGGGTTTTGAGCGATGCGCAGTTGGATGCGGCCTATCGCTATGTCGCCGAGCATCAGGAAATCCGCGAGGTGATCCTCACCGGCGGCGATCCGCTGATCCTCTCGCCGCGCCGGTTATCTAATATTTTGAACGCGTTATCCGGCATTCCGCATATCGAGGTGCTGCGCATCCATACCCGCGCGCCGATCGCCGATCCGGCTTTGATCAGCGACGCCCTGGCCGAGGCGCTGGACATTGCCGCGCCGCTCTTCATCGCCCTGCACGCCAATCACGCCAGTGAACTCACGCCGGCGGTGCGTACAGCCCTGGAAAAACTGCAGCGGCGTGGCATTCCCATTCTGGGCCAAACCGTGCTGCTGGCTGGGGTGAACGATTCCGAAGCAGCGCTGGCCGAGCTTTTCCGCGCCATGCTGCGCGCCCGTATCAAGCCCTATTACCTGCACCAGTTGGACGCCGCCCCGGGCACCGCGCGCTTCCATGTGCCGCCCGAACGCGGGAGAATAATCTTGTGCAATCTTCGCGGCAAAATCAGCGGCACCGCGCTGCCGACCTATGTTTTCGACCAGCCCGGCGGCCTGGGTAAAATCCCGCTGTAGTGCCCGCTATAGTAAAGGCACGCTGTCGTCTGCTGGAGGACCACAATGGACCCCGTTCTTGAAACCGAAAGGCTGATTCTGCGCCGGCCCGTGGAATCCGATCTTGCAGGCTGGGCCGATTTCGCGGCCGACGAAACCGTCATGCGTTTTCTGGGCGGACCACAGCCGCGCTCGATGGCTTGGCGTTCGCTCGCCACCCAGGCAGGATCATGGGTCCTCAAAGGCTATGGCATGTTCTCTGTCATCGAACGTGCCACCGGCAGGTGGATCGGCCGCCTCGGCCCCTGGCAGCCGGCGGATTGGCCAGGCCCGGAAATCGGCTGGGGTCTTGCCAGAGAAGCGCAGGGCAAAGGCTACGCCTTTGAAGCAACGACGGCCGCGATCAACTTCGCGGTCGATACCCTCGGCTGGTCGAGCTTCATTCATTGTGTCGACCTGCAGAACAAACCCTCCATGGCCCTGGCTGCCCGGCTTGGTTCAACGAATCTCGGCCCGGCGAAAATGCCGGCCCCGCACGCGGACGATGAAATCAACCTCTGGGGCCAGACCGCCGCCCAATGGAAAAACCGCCGCGTCTAGCCCCTAAAAATGCGCGTTGAGCTGGATATGGCTGCGTTCCGCCATCTGGATCGTCAACTCGTACAGCCCGGCCGGTTGCGGAATGTCCGCGGAGAAGAAATTGTTGCCTTGCCGGGCATTCCTAACCTCGGCCCGCGTTAGACTGGCACTGATCAAACCGTCCACGATGACATGCAACGCCAAGACTTCAGGCGCGGAATCCGCCACCACCTCGACCGGAATGCACACCGTATGCGAGCCATCGGCATTATCGGCCTCGCGTTGCCCCAGAATCTGCAACTCCGGCGCCTTGATGGGATGGGGCGCAGCGCAGGCCGAAATGGCGTTTCCGGTGCCGGTGACCAGAATCGGCGCGTTATAGGACTTTGGTTCCATGCTGTTTTTCCTTTTTATTTCCCGTGCCGTGTCTGCACGCCGCAACGGGGTGCCATCTAACCACCAAAGCCGGTAAACCCGCCAGTAAATTCTGAGTGCGCTTGGAGTCCTTGCCCAACGCCTGAGAGCAGCGTAAGCCGCGGGCAGTCAGTCGCGGGCGGCTAGCCGCGCCGTCATTCCAACCCCGTTTAACCAGAGTAATCCATGAAACAGCAGGCAAACCTTATCCGCGCCGGTCAGGTGATCGAACATGAAGGCAACCGCTGGACCGTGCTGAAGCAGCAGATCATCACCCCCGGCAAAGGCGGCGCCTTCATCCAGGTGGAGATGCGCAACCTGAAAACCGGCAATAAAACCAATGAACGCTGGCGCACCGCCGATACCGTGGAACGCCTGACAACGGAGGACAAAGACTACACCTATTCCTATACCGACGGTGACAACCTGGTCCTCATGGACGGCGAAACCTACGAGCAATTCCTGGTCCCCGCCGCCATCCTGGGCGATTCCGCGCCCTTCTTGCAGGATAATATGCCGGTTTCCGTCGCCCTTGTGGAAGGCGATCCGGTTGGCATCACTTTGCCGCCGCACGTCACCCTGGAGATCGTCGAGGCCGACCCGGTGGTTAAAGGCCAGACCGCTTCCAGCTCGTACAAACCCGCCAAACTCTCCAACGGCGTCAAAACCCTCGTCCCGCCCTTCATCGAAGCCGGCGAACGCGTCGTCGTGCGGACCGAAGATGGAAGCTATGTGGAGCGGGCCAAGGGGTAACACGCGTTCCTGCTGCCATCCGAGGCGTCTTTTTCTAGGAAATAAATACCATGATGCCTCGCTTATCGGCGCATATGACGGTGATGCACGCAGCGGCGCATAAGGCGGCAAAGCGCCTGCTGCGGGACTTCAACGAGGTCGAAAATTTGCAGGTGAGCGTGAAGGGGCCAGGCGATTTCGTCAGCCAGGCGGATTTGCGGGCCGAGGCGAGCCTGCGGGAGGATTTGGAGAAGGCGCGGCCGGGCTATGCCATGCTGATGGAGGAGAGCGGCGCCAGCGGCTCGGAGAAATGGGCCTGGCGCTGGGTGGTGGACCCGCTGGATGGAACCACCAATTTTCTGCATGGCATTCCGCATTGGGCGATTTCCATCGCATTGGAGAAGCGCTCCAGTGACGGCAGCAGCGAAGTTGCCGCCGGCGTGGTGTATTCGCCGGTCAATAATGAGTTGTTCTGGGCGGAAAAAGGTGTCGGCGCCTATTTGAACGATAAGCGCTTGCGGGTTTCCGCGCGCCGGGAGTTGAAGGACGCGGTGTTCGCCACCGGCATTCCCTTCGCCGTTTCAACCACCCCCAACCGGCTTTCCTTCGCCCGCACCATGAGCACGCTAATGCCGCAGGTTGCCGGGATTCGCCGTTTCGGCTCGGCGGCGTTGGATCTGGCCTGGACCGCCGCGGGGCGGTACGATGGCTATTGGGAAATCGGCATCAAGCCCTGGGATATCGCGGCCGGCATGCTGATCGTGCGGGAGGCCGGGGGCTATGCCACGGATTCGCAAGGCAAGGATAATGTTGCCGAGACCATTGTGGCCGCCAACCCGCATTTGCATGCCAAATTGCTGGAGGTTGTTGCGGACGGGCTGGCGGCTTCGAAGGCTTGAAGATAAGGTTTCGGTGTGAAACCCTGTCACCTCCTTCTCGCCGGGCTGCTGCTTCTCCCCGTGCAAGCGGGGGCGCAGGTCATTATCAATCAGGCGGCGCTTGACCAATTGCGCGGCATCGCTCCGGGCGCCGCTGCGCCGGGCGCCGCCGCGCCGGAAGGTGGCGTGCGGCCTGTCATCCAGCCGGCTCGCAAAATCGCCTATCGCCGGATCCTGCCCAGGCGCATCCGCTCGGCCCATCCCGGCACCATTGCAGCGAAACCGGCCCCGCCGGCCGCCGCACCCGTTGCGAAACCGCAAGTGCAGCCGGTTGTTGCCAAACCCGCGCCTCCGCCGGCCCCCAAACCGGCTTTCATCAATTTCGCCGCCGGCGATGCCGATCTTCCCGGCAATAATGCGGCCATATTGCGACCCTTCTGCTTGCGTTCCGGCGCCGTTATCGTCATCGACGCCTATGCCGCGCCGGATCCCGCCGATCCTTCCCAGGCCGCCAGGCTTTCGATGATCCGGGCCTTTGCGATTCGCGACGCGCTGACCGCCTGCGGCATTCCCTCCAGCCAGATCATCCCGCGGGCTGACGGGGCCGCCCGAGTGAAAAACCCCGACGCCGCCGAAATATCCGCCAGCCCATGACAAAACCGACAAACTATCTGGTCAGGATGCTGATTTTCCTCATCGTGGTGTACGGCACCGCGGCATTTATTTCGCGGCAGCTCGCACCGTTTTTTCTGGCAAATCCGCTGATCAATTCGGTAATCGTGGGGGTGGAATTGTTCGGCGTGATCTGGAACGTGCGGCAGGTGACACGGCTCTATCCGGAATCGGATTGGGTTGAGCATTTCCGCCGAACTCGCCAGCCGCTGACCCAGACGAAGGCGCCGGTTCTGCTCGCCCCGATGGCACGCATGCTGGCTGGCCGCGCCGATGGCGAGCGCCGGATCACGCTTTCGGGGGCCGCGATGCGCACGCTGCTGGACGGCATAGCCTCCCGGCTCGATGAATCGCGCGAACTCTCGCGCTACGTCACCGGCGTGATGATCTTTCTTGGCCTGCTCGGCACCTTCTGGGGCCTGCTCCACACTGTCTCGTCCGTGGCGGCCGTCATCAACAGCATGACTCTCTCGGGCGGCGACGTGAACGCCATGTTCGCGCAGCTCAAAGCCGGTTTGGCGCAGCCTTTGGCCGGCATGGGCACCGCCTTTTCCGCCTCGATGTTCGGCTTGTCCGGGGCGCTGATTCTCGGCTTTCTCGATCTTACCGCCGGCCAAGCCATGACCCGTTTTTTCAACGAGTTGGAGGAATGGCTGGCTGGCTTGACCCGGCTTTCCACCGGCGTGCTCGGCGGCGATGGCGAAACCTCGATGCCGGTTTACATGCAGGCGCTGATGGAGCAGACCGCCGAAAACATGGAGGCCCTGCAGCGTGTGTTGGCACGCGGCGAAGATGCCAGGGCGCAGGCCAACGCCACCTTGCATAGTTTCGCCGAGCGCATGGGCACATTATCCGACACGCTGCGCGCTAACCAGCAGATCATGGGAAAAGTCGCCGAAGCGCAGGTGGCGATGGGGCCGGCTCTCACTCGCCTCGCCCATGCCAGCGGCGAAGGGCATGACGAGATCGCCCGCGCGCATCTGCGAAACATCGAATTGCTGTTGAACCGGCTGATCGCCGAGGCCGAGCAGGGGCGGACCCAGAGCACCGCCGAATTGCGCAGCGATTTGAAAGTCCTCACCCGGACGGTCGCCGCTGCCGGACAAGAGAAGCGAGTATGAGATGGCGCTGAGGCGCAGGAGCGATAACGGCCTGGATGCCTGGCCGGGCTATGTGGACGCGCTTTCCACCTTGCTGATGGTGACGATTTTCGTATTGCTGGTTTTTGTGCTGGCGGAAGCCTTTCTCTCCTCCGCGCTGACCGGCAGCAACAACACCATCAGCCAGCTCCGCGACCAGATCGCCCAGCTTTCTTCGGCACTATCGCTGGAGAAATCCAATTCGGCATCGCTTTCGCAGGAGCTGGCGGCCTTGAATGTGCAGCTCGCCCAGGCCAAAACCGCCAATACCGCCCTTGCCGCGCAACTCGCCACCGCGAATGGCAGCATTGCTTCGCTCAACGCCGCGCAAGCCAGCCTGCAGGAGCAGTTATCGGACGCACAGGTTCAAGTGCAATCCTCCGGCGCGCGCCTCATTGCGCTGCAATCGCAACTCGCGGCAGAGAATGGCGGCCCGGGTTTGCAGGATCAACTCACGCAGACGCAGTCCAAGCTCGCGGCGCAGACGCAGATCTCGCAGGCGGCGGATGCGAAGGATCACGTGCAGATCGT
>JAMFRY010000242.1 GCA_026225015.1 Alphaproteobacteria bacterium | reverse complement strand
GTGGCGCCTTGCGGTACGGGCTGCTCGTAGAAGCTGCCGGGTTTCGGAATACCGCAGCCGGTGAATAACAAAAACGCCAATGGCGGGACCACTGAGCAAAAATTCATTCGCCGCTTCCGGTAATGATTGGAGCATGAGGGAGATTGGGCTCGGAGAAGAATTTCGCGCCGCGGCAGAAAAGTTTCACCACCTGCCAGTGAATTGCGGCAATCACCTTCAGCGAGGTGAACGGCATTTGCAGATGCAGGCGGGCAAGGGCCGAATCCGAGAATGGCCGTGCCCGCAGCACCATGGTTGCGGTCAACCGCTTGACCTCGGCGCCATATTGGGGCGCGATATTGGACGGAGACGGCGAATTTTTCTCCTGGTAGGGTGAGCGCGAAACGATAGCCTCCCTGCATATCGAAAAACGGCGAGACATGCATGGATTTCGGGTTGCAGCCATAGCCCAGGATATGCGGCGTAGCGAGCAGACGGATCGTTGCGCCGATCTGACCGGTGACTTGACCAAGCGGGAGAACCACCTGGCTTCCGGCGTCTCCGCGTACTCAAAAATGGACGGCTGGAGAACCTCGTTTATAAATCCAGTTTATCCCCGTTTTATGGATAATGCACGTCGAATCAGACCACGTATCAAACCATCCTACACAGGCGCGGCGGCGGCGGGGAGTAGCAACGGGGAGCCGGCGAACAGGCTGCCGGTGCTGCGGTAATTGGCGGCATCTGCGAACACGGCGTGCAGCAGCCTGTTGTTCAGCGCATGGCCGGTCCGGTTGCCGATGAAACGGCCGATCAACGGCGCACCGGCCAAAGCAAGGTCGCCCACCACATCCAGCAATTTATGCCGAACGAATTCATCCTGCCAGCGCAGGCCTTCCGGGTTGATCACCTTGGTATCTTCCACGACGATCGCATTGGCCAGGCTGCCGCCTTTGGCCAGACCCGCCTTTCGCAGGCTTTCGATTTCGTCCGCCATGGTAAAGGTACGGGCGCAAGCCAGATCCGCCGCAAAACTTTCCGGCGTGAGGCTCATGCTCAATGCCTGCCTGCCGATAGCCGCCGCAGGAAAATCAATCGACAGCGACAAATCCAGACCTATAGCCGAATAGGCGCCAGCTCCCTGGCCCTGGCCTTGCGGCCGCAACTCGGCGAAGGCTTCGCCATTTTCAACCCGGACCGAGCGCAAGATTTCGATCGAAGGCCGGGCGCCGCCGTTTTCAACCACGCCCGCGCTCTGGATGAGGAATGAATAGGGCGCCGCCGAACCATCCAGGATCGGCAGTTCCGGCCCGTCGATTTCCACCGTCACGTCGTCAATCTGGTTGGCGCTAAGCGCCGCCATCAAATGCTCGATGGTCGCCACGCGCGCCTCGGGCCGATCTGGCAGGCCGATAACGGTGCAAAGACGCGAATCGGCGACAAGGTCGAATTTGGCGGGGATCCGGCAATCGAGATCGGTACGATGGAAAACAACACCTTGCTCCGCGGCGGCAGGCACCAGGCGCAGCCGCACGCTCTCCCCGCTATGCAGCCCGCGCCCGACACAATCGATGCTGGATTTCAGCGTATGGCGCGCGGACATCGCCAAGTGGATTCCGCTGAAATGATACCTGTCTCGCAAAGACGACATTGATTTGTGAACCAGCCCTTTAGTGTACAATCTGTTTAGGCGAGCCGGGCAAGCAGGGCGAGTCAATCATTATTTCCGAATATTTCCGTACAACCGATTGAAATTAAAAGTTTTCATTGTGACAGACTGTTGCGATCCGCAACTATCTCCGAGCACCGCATAAGGTGCGAAAAAACCCCTGGGGTGGAGCGTTCCCAGGGGTCGCTAAACGCGGTCGCTAAACGCGGGAAGGCGCCGGGTAGACGTGCCTACGAGCTGGTGCGGCGCAGGAAAGCCGGGATATCCAAGTTGATTTCGTCTGCCTGGGTCGGCCGCACCGTGGCGCGGGCTTGTGAGGCAGCGCCCCGCTCGCGCTGGGTTGTCTCCGAAGGCTGGTACTCGGAAATGACCGGCTCTTGCCGATAGGCGCCTGGCGAGATTACCGGTTCCTGATGCGCGCGCTGGCTGGGCGAGGCGGCAGGAGCGCCACCAAAAACCCGGCTGAACAGGCTGGCGCGCTTTGGCGCTTCCGGGGCACGGGAGAATTCCGGCGTGGGCTGCGCGGGCGCCTGCTGCTTGGGTTGCGCCGGCCTGGACTCGACTTCGCTCAAACCCAGCTCGGCCTCGGGTAACGGCGCCTGATAGGCGGCGGAGAGCAGCGGCTTGGCTGGCGGCTGCGGAATAAATCCGGCCCCCTGCGAGGAGGGAGCATAACCGCCCGGCGGATGTCCCATCGCCTGCGGCGCATTGTGCGCATGCGCCTGCGATGGGAAAGACACAGCGTCCGCCGCACCGCCACCGACCACCTGGAATTTCGGCATCTGCGCGGCGCCGGGCGCTGCGCTGTCGATACCGGTGGCGACCACGGAAATCCGCATCCGGCCACCTAGGCTTTCATCCAGCGCCATGCCGACCATGATATTGGCGTCCTCATCCACCTCCTCGCGTATCCGATTCGCAGCCTGGTCGATTTCGAACAAGGTAACGTCGGAGCCGCCTGTGATGTTGATCAGCAGGCCGCGCGCGCCCTTCATATTGGTGTCTTCCAGCAGCGGATTGCTGATGGCGGCTTCGGCGGCGCGCATCGCGCGGTCTTCGCCCTCAGCCTCGCCGGTGCCCATCATCGCCTTGCCCATTTCGGCCATCACGGAACGGATATCGGCATAATCGAGATTGATCAGCCCCGGCAGGACCATCAGATCGGTCACGCCGCGCACGCCCATATAGAGCACGTTATCGGCCATCTCGAAGGCCTCCTTCCAGCCGGTGCGCTCATTGGCCACCTTGAAGAGATTCTGGTTGGGGATGACGATCAAGGTATCAACATAGGCCTGCAGTTCGGCGATGCCTTCCTCGGCCACGCGCATGCGCTTTTTGCCTTCGAACGCAAACGGCTTGGTGACAATGCCGACGGTCAAAATATTACGTTCTCTTGCCATCCGGGCGATGACAGGCGCAGCACCCGTGCCGGTGCCGCCGCCCATGCCGGCGGTGATGAAGACCATGTGGGCGTTTTCCAGATGCCGTGCGAGATCATCGGCCGCCTCATCGGCGGAAGCTTTGCCGATTTCCGGCCGCCCGCCCGCGCCATTGCCTTGCGTGATATGCGGCCCAAGCTGAATGCGGCGCTCGGCCTGCGAAAGCTGAAGCTGCTGCGCATCGGTATTCGCGACGACGAAATCCACCCCCGGCAGGTTCAATTCGATCATGTTGTTGACCGCATTGGTGCCGCCGCCGCCAACGCCGATCACGGTAATCCGCGGCGTGAAATCGATATGCGTCGTTTTCTGAATGGTGAGGTTAAGCGTCATTGGAAATCTCCTTCAGGCTTTAAGCGGTAGAGAACGCTTCGTTTTCATGTCAAACGGGAAATGCATGTTTTTTTGGCCATGTTTTTACACCCGTTCCTTGATGAAGCTGACGAATCGGCCGAACCACCCGGCGCTCCGCTCCGAATCAAGATCGATATCGTGCATGGTCTGGCCGTCGCCGGTGGCGAAATGTAGCAGGCCAGCCAGCGTGGCGAAGTTGGCCGCGGTGGCGGCGTCCGGCAGGCCGATCATGGCGTTGGGTTTGCCCAGCCGGACATTGCGTTCCAGCATCTGCGCCGCCATCTCCCGCACCCCGCCCAGCTGCGAGGCGCCGCCGGTAAGCACCACGCGATTGCCCCCGGCGCGGCCCAAGCCGGAGGTCTCCAGCCGGTCCCGCACCAGCTCAAAAATTTCTTCGAGTCGCGGGCGGATGACGGAGATCAGCATGGAGCGCGGAATTTTCGCGATCTGATGCTCATCCTCGCCAACCTGCGGCACCGGGAGCAGTTCACGGTCATCATCCGGGCTGCGATGCACGCTGCCATACAGTGCTTTCAGCCGTTCCGCATGCGCGATGGAGGTGGAGAGCCCGCGCGCGATATCGCCGGTGACATGCACGCCGCCCGCCGGCAACTGCGCGGTATGCAGCAACTGACCCTCGGCGAATACCGCCATGGAGGTCGTGCCGCCGCCCATGTCGATCACGGTCGCGCCCAATTCGCGCTCATCGCCGACCAGCGTGGCAAGGCCGGAGGCCATGGGGGCGGAGACCAGTGCCGCAATATCCAGCTCGCAACGCGACAGGCAGGCAGCCAGGGTACGCAAGGCGGCATTGCCGGCATCCACCACATGCAGTTGCGCGGTCAGGGTTTCGCAGAACAAGCCACGCGGATCGGTGACGCCCGGGGTCTCATCGGTGGAGAAACTCAGTGGCAGGCAGTGGATGGTTTCGCGTCCCGCGGCGGCGGCGCGGTTGCGTGCTTCTCGCACGACGCG
>JAMFRY010000241.1 GCA_026225015.1 Alphaproteobacteria bacterium | reverse complement strand
TGGTGGCGAGATTGCCGGCGGAGAGAATGGCGATGACCCGCTCGCCAGTTTTGGCCATGACCGCGAGCTTGTGGACCCGGGCGATCTGGTCAACGCCGGCATTGGAGCGGGAATCGGCGGCCAGGACGAGGCCTTCGGGGAGCAGGATTCCAAGACAATAGGTCAATTCAGGGTCCTCCACGGTTTGATTATGGCGTTGCACGCTGGCTGCCGGACTGCTTCATGCATGCGGACAAGCCGCTACAGGAGGTCTCCGGTTGGAACAGGGTAAGAGTCTCACGGAAGTTCTCGGCATTGTCGCGAGCGAGATGCAAGCCCATCTGGGACATGGCCGGGTTGCAGACTATATCCCCGCTTTGGCGAAAATCGATCCCAGGCAATTCGGCATCGTCGCCGCCAGTTGCGATGGTCAGGTGGTCGCGGCCGGGGATGCCGATATGGCGTTCTCGGTGCAGAGCATCTCAAAGGTGTTCATGCTGACGATGGCGCTAGAAAAATTGGGCGGCGCATTGTGGAGGAGGGTGGGAAAAGAGCCCTCAGGCTCGCCGTTCAATTCGATTGTGCAACTGGAAAACGAGCGCGGGATTCCGCGTAATCCGCTGATCAATGCGGGCGCGCTGGTGGTGACGGATGCGCTGCTGGCCCGCGGTGATCCGGCCGCGCTGATCGATGGGTTTGTAGAATTCATGCGCGACCGAGCGAATGATGAAAGTGTTTCGATCGATTCTGAGGTGGCGCGCTCGGAGGGCGAGACCGGGTTCAGGAATGCCAGTCTTGCAAATTTCCTCAAGGCTTTCGGCAATATCCACAGCGACGTGAACGACGTGTTGCGGGTTTATTTTCATCAATGCGCGCTCAGGTTGAATTGCCGGCAACTGGCGCGAGCAGGGCTTTATCTGGCGCATTGCGGAGTGGATCCTGTCAGCCATGCCAAAGTGACTACGGCGCAACGGGCAAGGCGGATCAACGCGCTGATGATGACCTGCGGGCATTATGACGCTTCCGGGGATTTCGCGTTCCGGGTGGGGTTGCCGGGGAAAAGCGGCGTGGGTGGAGGGATTCTGGCGATTGCGCCGGGGCGGGCGTCGATCGCGGTATGGTCGCCGGGGTTGAATGAATGGGGTAATTCGCATGTCGGCGTGCTGGCGCTGGAACGGCTGGCGAGCCTGACGGGATGGTCGGTGTTTTAGGTTTTTGCGGTTGCCCGCGCTACTGGACAGGAGAATGGTGAGCCAAGATCGTTGCGCGGCATTGCAAACCGATATTCCGGGCCGGCTGGATCGCCTGCCCTGGAGCCGCTTTCATATATTGCTGATCGCCGCTCTGGGCATCACCTGGATGCTGGATGGGCTGGAGGTGACGATCGTCGGCGCAATTAGCGGGGTGCTGGAGGATACGCACACCTTGCATCTCTCCGACTCGCAAGTTGGCGCCGTGGCTTCCTGCTACGTGAGCGGCGCCGTGCTGGGCGCTCTGATTTTCGGCTGGATGACGGATCGATTTGGGAGGAGTAAAATATTTTATGTCACGCTCGGGCTGTATTTGCTCGGCGCGATGCTCTCCGCCTTTTCCTGGAATTTTTTGAGTTTCGCGCTGTTCCGGTTTTTAACCGGTGCCGGCATAGGCGGGGAGTATTCGGCGGTGAATTCGGCAATCGACGAATTGATGCCGGCGCGCCTGCGCGGCCGGTTGGCGCTGGCGATCAACGGTAGTTTCTGGCTGGGCGCGGTACTGGGTGCCGCTTCCACGATTTTTCTGCTTAACCCGGCAATCCTGCCGATTGACGTAGGCTGGCGGCTCGGCTTTGGCATCGGCGCGGTGTTGAGCGCGGGGATTCTGCTGCTGCGCGGGTCTGTGCCGGAGAGTCCGCGCTGGCTCATCACCCATGGTCAGCCGCAAGCGGCCGAAGCGGTGATGGCGGAAATCGAGCGGCGGGTGGTGGGGAAAAGCAATATCCGGTTGCCGGAGGTGCAGGAGCACCTGACGATCCATCCGCGCCTGAGCTTCGGGCTTGCCTTGGTGCTGCGCGCGATGTTCGGCGAAAATCTGGCGCGCTCGATGCTGGTGCTGGTGCTGATGGCGGCGCAGGCATTTTTGTACAACGCCTTGTTTTTTACCTACGCGCTGGTGTTGATCCATTTCTACGGCGTGAGGCAGCAGGATGCGGGCTATTTTCTGCTGCCGCTGGCGGCGGGGAATTTTCTGGGTCCGCTGCTTCTGGGCCGGCTGTTCGACACCATCGGGCGGCGGGTGATGATCGCCGGTACCTATGCGCTCTCTGGAATTCTGCTCGGGCTCACCGGCTATTTGTTCGTGCTTGGGGTTTTCAGCGCGGTGACGCAAACCCTCGCCTGGTCGGCGATTTTCTTCGTCGCCTCGGCTGCGGCGAGTTCCGCCTATCTGACCGCCAGCGAGGTGTTTCCGCTGGAGATGCGTGGCTTGGCGATTGCGGTATTCTACGCGCTGGGCACCGCCGCCGGTGGTATTTTGGGGCCGTGGTTTTTCGGCCATCTGATCGGCACGGGATCGCGGGTGTTGATCCTCTACGGTTATCTTGTGGCGGCCGGTTTGATGCTGGCGGCGGCCGGCGTGGCCGCGCGGTTCGGCATCGACGCGGAACAGAAATCCTTGGAATCAATCGCCACGCCGTTATCGGCGAGGTCGCTCTCGTAGGGCGGGCAACGCCCGCCTTTTTGCGCCCGAAAAGGCGGGCGTTGCCCGCCCTACAATGTGGCATGACCAAATAGCATTTGCCGCAATTCATGATGTGCATTACCCAGCATCGGCAAGGATAAACACAACTATGACTACATCGGAGACGCCCCATCCGGGGATGGGGTTCAAGGAATTCGTCGCGCTGATCGCGGCGTTGATGGCGACCAATGCGCTGGCCGTGGACTCCATGCTGCCGGCCATGCAACAGATCGGCACCGCTTTGGGCGTGAGCAACGCCAATGAGAAGCAATGGATTATCACCGCCTATCTGCTCGGTTTCAGCGGGGCGCAGTTGTTCTATGGCACACTGGTCGATCGCTATGGCAGAAAGCCCATTCTGCTCTGGGGCATGGCGGGTTACGTGCTGCTCAGCCTGGCGGTGGCGTTCTCCTCGTCCTTTGCGTTCATCCTGACAGTGCGCGCGCTGCAGGGCGTGGCGGCGGCGGTCTCGCGCGTGGTGGCGGTTTCCATAGTTCGGGATTGCTATGCCGGGCGGCTGATGGCGCGGGTGATGTCGCTCTCCTTCATTGTGTTTCTCGGCGTGCCGGTACTGGCGCCCTCGCTGGGTCAGCTCATCATGCTGGTCGCGCCCTGGCGCTGGATTTTCGCCGGCCTCGCGGCGTTCGGGTTTGCGGTGTTGGTCTGGGCCGCACTGCGACTGCCGGAGACCCTGCATGAGGATGACCGCACGCCGATCGCCGCGTTGAACGTGGCGCGCACCTTCGGGTTGATTTTCGCCAACCGGCTCTGGCTTGGCTATACGCTGGCGATGACGATGATTTTCGGCAGCCTGATCGGCTTCATCAATTCGTCGCAGCAGATATTCTTATACGTCTTCAAGGCGCCGCTGCTATTTACCAGCGTCTTTGCGATTATCGCGGTCTGCATCGCGGTGGCCTCGATATTGAATGCGCGGCTGGTGGAGCGGCTGGGCATGCGGATACTCTCGCACTCGGCATTGCTGGGATTCATCGCGATTTCCGCCATTCACGCAGCTTTGGCGTTGCTGGGCTTCGAGACGATTTGGAGCTTCGCCCTTCTGCAATCGGCGATGATGTTCTGCTTTGGCCTGATGGTGGGGAATTTCGGCGCGATTGCGATGGAACCCGTGGGCCATGTGGCGGGAACCGCGGCCTCGGCGCAGGGGTTTCTCTCAGGCGTAGGGGGCGCCTTTCTCGGCTTCCTGATCGGGCAAAGCTATAACGGAACCGATATACCGCTGACCCTCGGC
>JAMFRY010000240.1 GCA_026225015.1 Alphaproteobacteria bacterium | reverse complement strand
GCGCTGCAGGCTTCGTCCGCGCGATTGCGAGGGAAGCGGGGCGGTTCGGCATCACCTCGAATGCAGTTTCGTTATCGACTCTCGAACCCGCGCTGGACGAGCAAGCCAAGGCCAGTTTCATGGCGAGCGAGCAAGCGAAGACTCTCACATCGCGCTACGTGATCCGACGCCTCGGCAGGCCGGACGACGTCGCCGGCATGGTTCTGTTCCTGTGCTCCGATGCGGCGGAATGGATTACGGGGCAGACCTATCCGGTGAATGGTGGGTATAGCTTTGCGGTCTGATACCGCGCTGCCACGGCAATACGCTTGTCATAAAGCTCGCATCACCGTGTAGCCTTCTCGCTGGGCCGGCCGCCGCCGCGGTAGCCAGGGTGCACACCCGGGATCAGGCCCTGTTCATCGGCGACGCGCTGCAAAAGTCCGGCAAGCTGCTGTTGCTCTTCCGCTGACAGGGCCGCCAGCAGCGCCTGCTGGTGCGCGCGGGCAACGCCGCCCACAGCCTTGAAGATCACCTCTCCCTTCTCGGTCAGGCGAAGCGCATTGTTGCGGCGATCATTCTCATCTGGCCGGCGCTCCAGCAGAGACTTGTCTTCAAGCTCATCGATGAATGCGACGAGCCTGCTGGGGAGCGTGCTGAGCATTTCGGCAAGCGCGCGCTGGCTCATGCCCGGCGATGCCGCAAGGATTCTGAGAATCCTGGCATGGGCGGGAACCAGATCCAATCCAGCGAGGCGTTCTGCGAATTTTTGCGCCCCATGTGCGCCCAGCTGGGCCAGCAGAAAGCCTGCCTCGGCGGAAGTTTTTTTGGCGCCCGCTCTCTCCGGCCTATCCCCGTTCTCCAACTTCAACTCCTATAGTTGCGTCACAAAATGATTTGACATTTGAATCATTTTATTATAAAACTATTTGTACGATAACCCGTTTCCCAGGAGAATGCACTTGCGTTTTTCAGAAACCCAGACCGGTGATCTGCGCCATAGGGGACCGCCGCTCTGGCTACCGGCCATTAGTTTCGCCCTGTTGTTCAATGCGGTGCTTTATTTCGTCAGGGGCCTAAACGGCGCGCCGTCTTATCCTCAACCTTGGGAACTTCCGGCCGTCATCGTGGACTTCTTTCAGGCCCGGCCGAGTGCTGCGATGATATGCGGCGCGCTGCAATTTGGCGCCGCAGTACCCCTCGGCATTTATTCGGCGGTGGCGGCAAGCCGCCTGCGCTTCCTCGGCGTCCAGGCGGCGGGAACCAACATCGCGTTCTTTGGAGGTGTTGCCACTTCCATGAACATGATGGTGGCAAGTTCCATCCTCTGGGCCATGTCGTTCCCGGAAATCGCCGAAAACGTGGCACTGACAGAGGCGCTTTACCGGCTCGAATTCGCCCTTGGAGGTCCCGGCTTTTCAGTGCCGTTTGGCGTGCTGATTGCAGGAATCGCCGTCACAGCCGGCCTCGCCCGCCTTTTTCCAAAATGGCTGTTCATCAGCGGTCTTGCGCTCGGGATCGTCGGCGGACTGAGCTGGCTCGATATGCTGGTTCCGCAGGCGCTGCCCTTGATCCCGTTAACGCGATTTCCGGGGTTTTTGTGGCTGATCCTGGCGGGGTTCAGCCTGCCGGATGTGCGCCGCAGGGCGGGCGTGGCGTAATGCCCCCGGCCGCCGGCCTTCCGGTCAGCGGTAAGCGCCTGGGCGTGACGATCGGATGGCTGCGGCTGCGGACCGGTTCCACGCTACCGGCCGCCCTCATGCATGCTCTCAACAACCTGCTGTTTTTAGGCGGCGGTTTTCTGCTTCTCAAGTAACCCGTGGAGGCCTGAATGGAACAAAGAAACTATCCTGATTTGGAGAACAAGATCGTACTCGTCACCGGATCGTCCAAGGCACTCGGCGCCGAGACCGCACGGGCCTTTGCGCTTGAAGGCGCTAAGGTGGTGGTGCATGGGCGCGACCAGCAAGCCATCGACTCGGTTGTGGCCTCAATCGCGGAAACGGGTGCTGCATGCATCGGCATCGCGGCGAATACGACCTCTGCCCAGGCACTGGAGCGGATGCGGGCAGAGATCGGCGCGCATTTCGGCGAAATCGATGTGCTCGCGGCATTCGCCGGCGGCAAGGGAGACCCGCTGCCGATTCTCGATATGAGCGAGGAACACTGGCGGCGGGTCATCGATATGGACCTGAATAGCAAGTTCCTAAGCGCCAAAGTCTTCGCGCCCGCAATGAAGGCGCGCGGCCGTGGCAATATCCTTCTGATGAGTTCGACCTCCGGCCGCCTCGTTTCGCAAGCGTCCGCAGCCTATGGCGCGGCGCAGGCGGCATGCCTGATGTTCATGCGTCACTTGGCGCAAGAGCTGGGGCCGAGCGGAGTCCGGGTGAATGCGATCGCACCGTCGATTGTGCATAATGAAAGAATCGACGCTTCGATGCCGGCTGCCATGCAAGTGAAGGCGGCGGAATCCTTGCCGCTGCGGCGGATCGCAACGCCGAAAGACATTGCGCAAGCGGCGCTGTTTCTCG
>JAMFRY010000239.1 GCA_026225015.1 Alphaproteobacteria bacterium | reverse complement strand
CCTGGCCGGGTCGATCCAGGGGCGGCCGGCGCTTTACGAGGATTAAAACTTCGGCGAAAACTGGTTGCTGGCCAAGCGCCAACACAATGATGCCAACACAATGATGCCAACACAATGATGCCAACACAATGATGGAGGGTTGAATGCCGCGCGCCGGTTCCGTTCCCTATCTGCTGGGCAGTAGTTTTTTCAATATGGCCTTTGCCGAATTCGGCAATCCGGCGGCGCCGGCCGTGGTCTGCGTGCACGGCCTGACCCGCAACGGCCGGGATTTCGATCCGCTGGCCGAGGCGCTCGCCGAACGTTTTCACGTCGTCTGTCCGGACTTGCCCGGCCGCGGCAAATCCGACTGGCTACCGGATGCCGCCCAGTATCAACCCCCCAGCTACGTCATCGCTCTGTCGCATTTGCTGGCGGCATTGAACAAACCGGTTTCCTGGATCGGCACCTCCCTGGGCGGTATCTGCGGGTTGATGCTGGCCGCCGCCGGCAACACCCCCATCACCCGCATGGTGCTGAACGATCTCGGCCCGCACATCCCCGCCGCCGCTCTGGCCCGCATCGGGCAATATGTGTCGAACGCGCCGGAGCGCTTTCCCTCCATCGCCGCGATCGAGGCGCATCTGCGCGTGATCCATGCCCCCTTCGGAAAACTCACCGATGCGCAATGGGCCCACCTGGCCCGCTACTCCGCCCGCCCGGTGCTGGATACGCTCTCCGGCGGCGCCTTCGCTTTTCATTACGACCCGAAAGTGACCGATGCCTTCAAATCCACGGTCCCGCTCGATATCGATATGTGGCCGCTCTGGGCGCTGCTGAAAATTCCCATTTTGGCCATTCGCGGTGAGGACAGCGATTTGTTGACGAAGGAAACCTTCGACCGCATGCGGCAAGACGGGGCCGAGACGCTTGAAGTACCGGATGCCGGCCACGCCCCGGCTTTGATGGACGCGCCCACGATCGGGGCGATCCGCGAGTTTTTGTTGGGTTAAGCAGGTTGCCCTCAAACGTCACCCCCCGCGAAGGCGCTAGGGGATGCACGACTTTTCTTCAGCAAGGTGCAGGTGGATGCTTAAGTCGTGGATACCCCGCCTTCGCGGGGCATGACGGTAGCCGCTCGGTACTGCACCACCCCCTATTCCAGCCCCGCAATTTCCCGAAACTGCGCCTCGGTCAAAATCGTCAGCCCCAGCTCAGCGGCTTTTTTTGCCTTCGATCCGGCATCGGCGCCGATCACCACAAAATCGGTTTTTTTTGAGACGGATTCGGTCACCTTGGCGCCGAGCAACTCCGCTTTTGCCTTCGCCTCCGGCCGCGCCAGCGTGGTCAAGGTGCCGGTGAACACGATGGTCTTGCCGGCCAGCGGCGAGGATGACATTGCAGCGCTTGCCGCCTCGGTGATGGTGAGAAATTCGCCGAGCGCATCCAGCGTGTCGAGATTATGCTGCTCGGAGAAAAACGCCGCCAGATCGGTGGCAATCGCCGGGCCGATTCCGGAAATCGAGCCCAGCTCCAGCCTGGCATCCGAACCGATCTGTGTTGCGGCAATCATGCTGGCCCGCCAGTTCTCGTAAGTTCCGTAGTGCCGGGCGAGCAGTTTGGCGTTATTCTCGCCGATCCGGCGGATGCCGAGCGCGTAGATGAAGCGGGGCAGGGGGATGCTGCGCCGTGCCGCAATCGCAGCACTCAGTTTCGCCGCCGAGGTTTTGCCCCAGCCCTCGCGTTCCGAGATTTCCGCCTCATGCAAAGGTAGCCTGAAAATATCCGGCGCGGATTTCAGCAATCCTGCCACGTAGAACTCCAGCACGGTTTTATCGCCCATGCCATCGATATCGAAGGCGCCGCGCGAGCAGAAATGGATCAGCCGTTCGGTAATCTGCGCCGCGCAGATCAAGCCGCCGGTGCAGCGCCGCACCGCCTCATCGGTATCGCGCACCGCGATGCTGCCGCAGACCGGGCAATGCGTGGGGAATTCGAACGGAGAAGAATCCTGTGGACGAAATTCCAGCAATGGCCGCAGGATTTGCGGAATCACATCGCCGGCGCGCTGCAGCTCCACCGTATCGCCGATGCGAATATCCTTGCGGTTGATTTCATCCTCGTTGTGCAAGGTTGCATACTGCACCAGCACCCCGCCGACATTCACCGGGTTCAGTTTTGCGCGTGGCGTCAACGCGCCGGTACGTCCCACCTGGATTTCGATGTCGAGCAGCGTGGTGGTGGCGCGCTCAGCCGGAAACTTCCAGGCCATCGCCCAGCGTGGCGCCCGGCCCACGAAACCCAGGCGGCCCTGCAGCGCCAGATCATTGATTTTATACACCACGCCGTCAATGTCATAAGGCAGCCCGGCCCGCTCGATGCCGATGCGCTTCTGAAATTCCTCCGCCTCCGCCTCGGATATTTTCTCCGATAGCGGATTGACCGAAAACCCCCAGGATTCGAGTTTGCGTAAATACTCCCAATGCGTGGCTGCCACCGGCGCGGAGGATTCGCCCTGCGCATAGGCAAACAAGGAAAGTTTCCGCCTGGCCGTGATGCCGGCATCGAGTTGCCGCAGACTTCCCGCCGCCGCATTGCGGGGATTGGCGAATTTGCGTTCCTGCGACTCATTCAGCGCCAGAAAATCCGCCTTGGTCATGTAAACCTCGCCGCGGATTTCGATGCCCGAAGGCGCATCTTCCGGCAGCGTGCGGGGCAGCGACTGCAAGGTCAGCAAATTCTGCGTGACATCCTCACCTTCGCTGCCATCGCCTCGTGTCGCCGCCCGCAGGAATTTCCGCGCCTCATAGGTGATCGAGATCGAGAGACCGTCGATTTTCGGCTCCGCCACGAATTGCAACTTCGTATCATCCAAGCCCAGAAACCGCCTGATCTTGGCGCAAAAATCGGCGAAATCCTCCGGCGCAAAACCGTTATCCAGCGAGAGCATCGGCACCGCATGGCGGATTTTCTTGAACCCCGAAGCCGGCGCCGCGCCAACTTCCTGCAAGACCTCGGCCGCATCGCCAAATTCCGGATGCGCCGCCAGAAGCGCGTCAGCCTCGCGCCGCAAAGCATCATATTCCGCATCGGAAATCACCGGCGCATCCTTGGTGTGATACGCGATATTCGCCTCGGCAATTTTAGCCATCAAACCATCGAAATGCGTGCGGCTCATATCTGCGCCAGCAGGCTGGTCGCCGCCTCCCGCGCCGCGTCGGTCACAAATTCTCCCGCCAGCATGCGGGCGATCTCCTCGCGCCGCTCCACCGCATCCAGCACATCCACGCGCGTCACTGCCCGGTCCTTCGCGAGATGTTTGACCACCCGCAATTGCGACACCCCGCGCGCTGCCACTTGCGGCGAATGCGTGACCACCAGCACCTGGACATGCTCGGCGACGCGCGCCAGCCGCTCGCCCACCGCCGCCGCCGTGGCGCCGCCGATGCCGGAATCCACCTCGTCGAAAATCAGCGTCTCCACCGCGGCACCCCCCGTCAGCACCACTTTCAATCCCAGCATCAACCGCGATAATTCGCCGCCGGAGGCAATTTTATCAAGGGCGCCCGGCGCATCGCCCGGATTGGTGGCAATCAGGAAGCGCACGGAATCCATCCCGCGCGCGCTCCAATTCGGTTCCGCAAAATCGGTCTGCTCCACCACGAAGCGCGCCCGGTCCAGCTTCAGCGGCGGCAATTCCCGGGCCAGTTGTTTCTCTAGTTTTGCACCGGCCGTTCGCCTCAAGCCCGAAAGCGCCTCCGCGGCGGCGACATATTCCGCCCGGTTTGCGGCGCATTGGCGGGTCAGTTCGGCGATGTCCGCCGTGGCGGTTTCCAGCGCCGCCAGTTTTTCCCGCAACTGCTTCAGAAATTCCGGGAGCAGGATCACATTCACCCCGTGCTTGCGGGCCGCGGCGCGCAGCGAGAACAACCGCTCCTCGGTGGCTTCCAGCGCCCTGGGATCGTCCTCCGCCTCATGCGCCAGCCGGAGCAAAAGAGTCTCCGCCTCGGCCAGCGCCTCTTCCGCCCGCTCGATCGCACCCAGCGCCGCCGCCGCCGGATGCTCGCCATCGGGAGAAGCCAGCCGGCTCAAGGCCCGCGCTGCCGCCCTTAAATGCGAGGCCGGGCCGAGCGAACGCCTATCTTTGGGCGTCAATTCCGCCAATGCCGCCGCGATCGCCTCGGCCCTGCGCTCGCCGCTTTGCAGCCGCAGCCGCTCGGCCGCCAATTCTTCTTCTTCTCCGGCGAGCGGGTTGAGGGCGATAAGTTCCTCCACGGCGAAACGCAATAATTCCTCATCGCGCGCCGCCTCGGCAATTTTTTGCTCCGCCGCCTTTAGCCGGATCGCGGTTTCCTTCCAGGATTTAAACTGCGCCCCCGCCAGCGCCCGCACCGATTCCGGCACGCCAAACGCATCCAAAAGCGCCAGATGATTCGCCGGGTCGGCAAGCCCCACCTGCTCATGCTGCCCCTGAACCTCGATCAATAGCGTGCTCAGTCTCTTCAACAGCGCCAGGCCGACAGGCTGATCGTTCACCAGAGCCCGCGATCTGCCATCCCTGGTAACAATTCGTCGCAACACAATGTCTTCGCCGCCATCCAAACCCTGTTCCGTCAGCAACGCCGAGGCCGGATGCGCGGGGCCAACCGAAAACACCGCCGCCACCACCGCCTGCTCGGCGCCGGACCGGATCAGCCCGGCATCCGCGCGGTTGCCGAGCGCCAGGCCCAGACTGTCCAACAAAATCGACTTGCCCGCGCCGGTTTCGCCGGTCAGCGTCGTCAGGCCGGAGAAAAAGTGTAAATCCAGCCGCTCGATCAGCACCACGTCGCGGATCGAGAGGGCGGTCAGCATGGGGTCAGCTTAAAACAGGCCGAAAAAGCCATGTTTCTTGGGTGGCGGCGGCGTCTGCGCATCCGCCACCAGATTATGATCCTGCAACTTGGCGTAGGCCGCCTGGTACCAGCTACTGCCCGGATAATTATAGGCCAGCACGGAGGCGGTGCGCTGCGCGGCGCCGGTCAGGCCCAGATCGAGGTAGCATTCGGTCGTCCGCTCCAGCGCCTCCGCGGTATAGGTGGTGGTCTGATAGCTGGTAACGATATTCTGGAACCGGCCGATCGCGGCGGCGTAGAGATGCTGTTTCTCGTAGAACCGGCCGATCACCATCTCATGCCCGGCCAACCGGTTGGTGGCCAGCCGAAGTTTGACGCGGGCGTCGCGCGCATAGGCGCTATCGGGATAGCGCAGGATCACGTCGTTCAGGGTCTGGATGGTCTCGAAGGTGGCGCTCTGGTCGCGCTGCACATCGTCGATCTGCTCGTAATAGCACAAAGCTTTCAGGTAATAGGCGTAGGCCGCTTCGGCATCGGTGGGATGCAAGGCGATATAGCGGCTGAGCGAGCCGATGGCCGCATCGTAATCTTGTTCCTTATATTGCGAATAGCCGGCCAGAATTTCGGCATGGGTGGACCAGGTGGAATAGGGATAATCCACATCGATTTCATCGAATTTCTTCACCGCCTGGTCGTAATTGCCTTGTCGCATCTGCTGCACGCCTTCGGCATAGAGTTGTTCGACGGGCGGCGGATTGGCGTCGTAATCCTCGTCGGCCGCGCCCTTCTTCTCGCTGTTCAGGAATGCCGAACAGCCGCTGAGCGACACCGGCAGAATGATGAGAAAAACCGCCGCGAACCGAAGCGGCAAGGCGGAGAAGCGAAAGGCGCGGGAGCGAATCTGTGTCATTGGGGGCGGCTTATAGCATGTGGATCAAGAACGCGAAGCGGGTGGGCGCCCTTCTTTGATTTGGACAAGCGCCACCTCTCATCTCGCGTTGTTCCAACCCTTGACACACAACCCAATCCCGCTACACCGGCCCGCATCTGGAACCTGCTCCTCAAACGGGCAGGGCTCCGGCCATGTTTATTGCCAATCCCTGCAACCGGGCAATCCGCCAAGCCGTATCCCCTTGATGAGGGGACGCGCAAACCAACGAAAAGCGCAACCGCTTTTCATATAAGGACTATCCAGCCTCATGGCTCCAACCACCACGCTTCTACGTCACTCCGATACCCCTGCTTATTCCGGCGGCGAAGATTTCGCCTCCTTGCTTGAGACCTCGCTCGGCATCAATTCCGGGTTTGAAGGCTCCGTCGTCTCCGGCATCGTGCTCCGGATCGATGACGATTTCGTGATCGTCGATGTCGGCCTGAAGAGCGAAGGCCGGGTTCCGCTCCGCGAATTCGCGCCGGTCGGCGCCAAGCCGGAAGTCAAGCCCGGCGATGTGTTCGACCTTTATATCGAGCGTTACGAGGACAAAGACGGCTCGATGGTCCTCAGCCGCGAGAAAGCAAGGCGCGAGGAAAGCTGGACCCTGCTCGAAAAATCCTTTGAGGCGCAGACCCGTGTCAACGGCGTCATTCATGGCCGCGTCAAAGGCGGCTTCACCGTCGATCTCGGCGGCGCCACGGCGTTTCTGCCCGGCAGCCAGGTCGATATCCGACCGGTCCGCGATGTCGGCCCGCTGATGGGCGTCTCGCAGCCCTTCCAGATTTTGAAAATGGACCGCGCCCGCGGCAATATCGTGGTCTCGCGCCGCGCCGTGCTGGAGGAAACCCGCGCCGAGCAGCGCTCCGAGTTGATCCTGGCCCTCAAGGAAGGCCAGATTCTCGATGGCGTGGTCAAGAACATCACCGATTACGGCGCCTTCGTCGATCTCGGCGGCGTGGATGGCCTGCTGCATGTGACCGACATCGCCTGGAAGCGCATCAACCACCCGGCCGAGGCTTTGGTCATCGGCCAGCCGGTCAAGGTGCAGGTAATCCGCTTCAATGCCGATACCCAGCGCATCTCGCTCGGCATGAAGCAGTTGGAAGCCGATCCGTGGGAGGGCGTGGACGCCAAATACCCGCCCGGCGTCAAGGCTTCCGGCCGTGTCACCAACATCACCGATTACGGCGCCTTCGTGGAGTTGGAAGCCGGGGTAGAAGGTCTTGTCCATGTATCGGAAATGTCCTGGACCAAAAAGAACGCGCATCCCGGCAAGATCGTCTCCACCAGCCAGGAAGTCGAAGTCATCGTGCTGGATGTGGACGCTTCCAAGCGCCGCATTTCGCTGGGCTTAAAGCAGGTCACGCGCAACCCCTGGGAAGAATTCCAGGACGAGCACCCGATCGGCTCCGTGCTGGAGGGCGAGGTTCGCAACATCACCGAGTTCGGTCTGTTCATCGCCATCGGCGCCGAGATCGACGGCATGATCCACATGTCCGATATTTCCTGGGAAGATTCCGGCGAGTTGGCGATCGCCAAATACAGCAAGGGCGATGTGGTGAAGGCCAAGGTGCTCGATATCGACATCGAGAAAGAGCGCATCAGCCTTGGCGTCAAGCAGCTTGAGGCCGACCCGGCCGCCGGCGTGCTGGACAAGATCCATAAAGGCCAGATCGTGACCTGCGTCGTCACCGCTGTTCAGGCCAATGGCATCGAGGTCAAGGTCGATGATGTCCTCACCGGCTTCATCCGCCGCGCCGAGCTGGCTCGCGACAAGGCCGAACAGCGCTCCGAGCGTTTCGCTCTCGGCGATACGATCGATGCGAAGATCACCTCCGTTGACCGGGCGGCGCGCAAGCTGCAGCTCACGATTAAGGGCAAGGAGATCGATGAGGACAAGTCCGCGGTGGCCGAATTCGGTTCCTCCGATTCCGGCGCTTCGCTGGGCGATATTCTGGGAGCCGCGATCCGCCGCCGGAACTCCCAAGCAGACGAGTAATTCTTTTCTCCCCGGTCGGTGCGGCGCATTTGCCGGGGAGCCTTGCTCGATTTGCCTAAAAAATAAACAAACCTGAACAAAAAAGAAAAACGTGGTTTCACAATAAGTTATTGACCAGATCAATGCCTCCTGGCATCGTTGGCTTTGGAGAAACGGGATGACGCGTTCGGAATTAATTGCTGGCCTGGCGGAGGATAATCCGCATCTGACGATCGGCGATGTCGAGCGAATCGTCGCCGCGCTGTTCGATGAGATGACCGCCGCTTTGGCCCGCAATGAACGGGTCGAACTGCGGGGGTTCGGCGCCTTTACGGTCAAGCATCGCAATGCCCGCGCCGGCCGCAATCCGCGCACCGGCGAGACCGTGGAGGTTGAACAGAAATCCGTGCCGTTTTTCAAGGCTGGCAAGGAGTTACGGGAACGTATTAACAAACCGGTTGCGGTTCCGGGCGCGAAGAGAAACGGCGGAGCGAAAAGCTGAAATTCATCCGGGCTTCCCTTGGCCTGATTCTGCTCCTGGTGCTGGTGATTTTTCTGCTCTCCAATCGCGGCCCGGTGAGTTTGGATTTCTGGCCGTTCGGATTTTTGGTGGCACTGCCCTTGGGGGCGGTGGTGATCGCGGTCCTTGTCCTCGGCTTTCTCGGAGGTCTGGCCGCGCATCTGCCGAAGCGCCTGGGGGCCCATCGCAGGGCTAAAAGGGCTGAAAAACGAGCCACGGAACTGGAAACCCGGCTCGCCGTTCAATCCCCGCAATTGCTTGCGCCCTATGAACCGCCTAGAACTCGCTCGTGAGCGAAAACCCGAAACGCCTCATCACGGCCATTGATACCGCCGATCCGGCGCAGGCGCGGCGTTTGATAGATGCGGTGGCGCCGTCCTGCGGGATGGTGAAATTCGGCCTGGAATATTTCATGGCGCAGGGTCCGGCCGGGCTGCGGGCCGCACAGGGTTTGGAAATTTTCCTCGATCTGAAGCTGCACGATATTCCCAATACCGTCGCCGGCGCGGTGCGTTCGCTGCTGCCGCTGAACGTGGCGATGCTGACCGTCCATGCCTCGGGCGGCGCTGCCATGGTGGCGGCGGCGCGGGAGGCGGCGGAAGCGTCCTCGGCGACGCGGCCGCGCATCCTGGCCGTCACCGTGCTCACCAGCCTGGACGATGCCGCCCTGGCGCAAACCGGCGTGGCCGGCGGAGCCAGCGCGCAGGTGCTAAGGCTGGCCAAGCTGGCGCTGGATGCCGGCGCGGATGGCCTGATCTGCTCGGCCCATGAATTGCAGCGCTTGCGCGAAACCTTCGGCGCCGGGCCATTATTGGTCGTGCCCGGCATCCGTCCCGCGGGCGCGGCGCTGGCCGACCAGGCGCGGGTGATGACCCCGCAGGAGGCCGTGCGACTGGGCGCCGATTATATCGTGGTCGGCCGCCCGATTACCGAAGCCGCCAATCCCGGCCTGGCCGCCGCGGAGATCGCCGCCGTGATCCGTTGATTTACCAATCGGCTTTGACCCTACCCCTCCACCCGCACCAATCGACAATCCGCCGCCGCAGGATCCTGACCTCGACGAGGTCGAAAGAATGGGCAAAATTGACAACCTGCGGCTGGACAGTGAAATCAAGCGCCAGACCTTGCGGGAATCCACCCTTCGCAATTTCATCTCCGTTACGACTTCGGCGGTGGCCATTGGCACCTGCATCCTGGCAGCGATTACACGATATCTTTCGCAGCAACCCAAGCCGCCACAGGCGCCGCCGAACATCAACCTTTACTTGGTTCTTCCCACCGGCGACCAGAAAGTGCTAAACCACGACCATGCAAACCGCTGATCACAAATACAGTCCGGAAGTAACAGCATTCATCAAGGATTCGGTTGCGCGAATCGAGCGGAATCGGGCCGAGATGATGCGTCCGGTCCAACCGCTCTGGAAATCCACCGTCCTTGGTTTAGCGACCGCAGGGGCTATTCTAGCGGTAGTCGCTCATTTTTTGGGCATTTTGCGGTTCTAAATCAAGCCGTGGCCCGTCCGGAGCCCGCCTGAGATCAGGGCGGCCTCCGATCCGGGCTTTTGGCTTGCCGCAAGGGGCACGGAAACCAACCCGTGGAGCAAGGGCGCCTTTGATGGCAGCAGATCCCGCAGGAAGCCAACTGGGCTGCCAACTGGGCGGATTGTAAATTTCAGACCATAGAACGTCTGGCGGATAGATCCCAGGCTCAATCCACGACTTTCCATGACGCATCGAGAGTCAAATATGAAGCCGATTGGTATCATACCAAGCGACACGGGTCTTGACCGACCAACGCCGGCATGACGGTGGAACTACCGAGAGTCAAACCCAACGTCATTTGGTATCAGATGACAAAAGTAACAGAGCGGACAAAGAACGGCATTGCCGCTGCACGGGCAAAGGGCAGGCGGCCGCTTGATATGAGAAAGTTGGAGGCCGCGATCAAACGGATTGAGGCAAAAACCTCACCCGCTGAAGCCGCCCGGCAGCTCGGCCTTGGCCGCTCCACGATTTATACCAACAACCTGCTTTATGTTTGACTCTCTGACCCCTCAACCCCGTCACGCCCCGCGAAGGCGGGGCGTCCACGACTTTTACACAATTTAACCCCAAAACGCGGGGCCAATTCGCGGTTTGATGCATGTGCAGGAAAGAAGTCGTGGATCCCCCGCCTCGCGGGGATGACGTGCGGGGCGGTCGGTGGGTCACGGTCAAAGCGGGTTGGTATTACCGGGAACTGCGACGTTCAGGGATCAGCCGGCCTGTCTAAAAAACGTCGCGTTTTTTTCTTCCTTGGCGGCGCTTAGCGTACCTTCAGCGCTTTACCCTCAGCTACGCCAAAACGGAGAGTTTGGAGGAGTCGGAATTTACGCTGCTTTTGGCAGCGTCGGCGTTGAGTGTGGCGACGGCTTGTAGCGCTCCCGCATCAGCTGTACTGCCGGTGGATAGCTCATCAGTGGTTCGGCCCTGAAAGCTGTACAATGTCTGGCCGTTCTCTGTTTCAGTAAAACTACCATTTGTTCCGGGCGTCACCGCGTAATTATTGCCGT
>JAMFRY010000238.1 GCA_026225015.1 Alphaproteobacteria bacterium | reverse complement strand
TCCGCCAGATCGCCCAATAATTTGCGGACCGAAACGTCCGTCGCCTTGGATGCCGCCAGCCGGTAGAACTGCCTGGTCTCCGCCTCCATCGACTCCGCCAGTTGGCGCACATCCTCGATGTTCGGCTTCGGCATCTACCAGACCGGCTTGCGGTGCAGAAACCCGCGCACATCCTGGCGCCGGATGAGCGGGATATGCTCGCCGAATTTCTCCCGGTACAATTCCAGCAATTTGTGCCGGTGCTCGGTTTCCTCGGCCGCCATTTCCGCAAAAACCTTGGCGGTGGAAGGATAGTCCTCGCGCATGCGCTCCACGAGGTCGTTATAAATCCGGTTATCCTCCTCCTCATTGCCTATGGCGAGTGCTAGAACCTCGCGCTCCGAAAGTTCGGAAAAATTCCGCATGCGGCCCTCCTTCAATCGGGCAGATTTGGCGGCACTGCGCGAATTGGTCAAGCAAAGCTGCATCTTGCGAATAAGTTGCAAGCGCAGATGAAGGCCGGAAAACCTGAATTGCACGCGGGTTGTAGACGGCTGCAAAACATTTCATACTGCGCGGGCGGCGCCCATTGCATGAGAATCCAAGAAACAGATGCAGAATATGGTATTATGCAATTGCGGCAGCGGCCTTCGGAAAATACGCTGCTGTGAGGCTGATCGCGCGGCGCTGCCCGGCCCAGCCGGCCTGGAATTGCTGAACGCCCAGGCCACGGAAGCCACCAGGCTTTTCAACGAGAAAAAACTGCGCGAGGCCGAGGCTTTGGCGCTGCAGCTGCTCGATCTCGCGCCGAATCATCGCATGGCGCTGCGCGTGCTGTTTGAAGTGCGCAAAGCTGAAAATCAGCCGCAGGCGGCCGAGGCCCTGGCCCGGCGTCTGGCCGAGTTTCCGGCCGACAACGCTGGCCAGACCGCCGCCGCCAATCTGCAACTGGCGCAATTACTCATCAGCCAGGGCCGGCACGCGGAGGCTGAGCCGCCGGCCCGCACAGCGGTGAAGAACAGCCCGCTTGACGCCAATGCGCATCATGTGCTGGGCGTGGTCTTCACTGAAACCGGCCAGCTGCGCCAGGGTGAATTGCATTACCGCCGGGCGGTGGCGTTGCGGGGCGAGGCCGATGGGCTGATGACCGGCAATCTGGCCTGGAATTTGCGGCAACAAGGTCTTCTGGAAGAAGCCGCCAGCCTGTACAGCCGGGCCCTGGCCAGCCGCCCGGATAATCGCCGCGCCATCGGCGGCTATGCCCAGGTGGAGGCCGCGCGCGGCAATTTCTCCCATGCCGCGGAATTGCTGGATGGCGCTTTGGCGGGCGGGACGGCGGATCGCAGCCTGCGCCTGCTGCGCGCCATGCTGGAAATGCGGCAGACCCAGCCGGATGCCGTGCTGAACCGGCTGAACGATCCGCCTGAATCGCTGCTTCCCGCGGAATTTCTGCTCCGCGGCCAGGCGCTGCTGCGCTTGAGGCAAACCGGTGACGCCATTGCCGCTTTCGCCACGGCCAGGCAAAGGCAGCGCGAACGCTTCGGCCAGCTTTATAAACCCGCGGCCGCCATCCGGAAAGCTGAGCAGTATAAAGCGTTCTTCACCGCCAGCCAGCTTGCCCCGTTGCCGCGCGGGAATGCCAG
>JAMFRY010000237.1 GCA_026225015.1 Alphaproteobacteria bacterium | reverse complement strand
TTTTGCGCGCGGCCGCCCCGCCACCCTCCGGGGCCATTCCACGGCTGCTCCACACCCGCGGGACCTTTGGTCCCTCCGCCCCGCGCGAGCGCCGGGCGCTATTCCATAAAGGCCGGTCAACCGCCATAAGTCCCGCCGCAATGCGCATTCTCTTCATCGCCTCTTCCCGAATCGGCGACGCCGTTATTTCCTCAGGGATTCTGGAGCATTTGCGCCTTACTCACCCACAAGCCCGGATCACGGTAGCGGTTGGGGTGGTGGCGCAGGATGTGTTCGCGCATCTGCCGCAGCTTGAGCGGCGAATTGTTTTCGATAAGGAGAAATTCGATTTTCATTGGTTCCGGCTTTGGCTGAAACTGGTGGCGCAGGCATGGGATATCGTCATCGATGTGCGTGGTTCCGGCCTTTCCTATTTCCTGATGGCAAAAAACCGCAAAAGCATCCGTGGCGGCCGCCGGCCGGGCTGGCGCTATGCCCAGCTCGGCGCGGCGATGGGGCTGGACCCCGCCCCGCTGCCCGTGGCCTGGACCAATGCGGCGGATGCGCAACGCGCCGATGAACTCCTGCCCGCTGGAAAACTGATCGGACTCGGACCCACCGCGAACTGGGAGCCGAAAATCTGGCCGCCGGAGCGATTCGCCGCAGTGTTCCGCGCGCTGGCGACAGGCGAGCTGGCCGGCGCAAGAGCGGTGGTGTTCGCAGGCCCGGGCGAGCAGGAACGCGCCTTGGCGGCGCCCATACTGGCTTTGCTCCCCGACGCCATCGATCTCACCGGCCGGCTCTTGCTGCCGGAGGTGGCGGCCTGCATGCGCAAACTGGAGCTGTTCATCGGCAATGATTCCGGATTGATGCATCTCGCCGCCGCCGCAGGAACGCCGACCCTGGGCCTGTTCGGGCCTTCCCTGGCGAGCCAATACGCTCCCGCCGGGCGGCGCGCAGGGGTCGCGATTGCGCCGGGGCCGGCCGGGCGGGCTGCAATGCAGGACCTGACGGTGCAAGCTGTGCTGGATGCAGCGCGACGGTTGCTTGGCGGAAGTTGAGGATACTCGTCATCAAGCACGGCGCGCTGGGGGATATCGTGCTGGCATTTCCGGCATTCGCGGCAATCCGGCAGGCGCATCCGCAGGCCGAGATCACCTTGCTGACCACCGCGCCCTTCTCACCATTGCTGGAGCGAAGCGGCTGGTTTGACCATATCGAAATCGACTCGCGTCTCCCATTCTGGGATTTGCCCGCGGCGCTGCGTTTGCACCGGCAATTGCGCGGCTTCGACATGGTGTACGATCTTCAAACATCGGCGCGATCTTCGCGTTATTTCCGCCTGGCGGGCCGGCCGAAATGGTCGGGAATTGCCAAGGGCGGCGCCTTTACACATGCGAATCCGGCGCGGGTTAAGATGCATACGCGCGAGCGCATTGCCGAGCAGTTGGAGATTGCCGGAATACCAGATTTGACGCCGCCCGATCTTTCCTGGTTGACCGGCGCCGATATCGCCCGGTTTGGTCTGCCCGAACGTTTCGCGCTGCTCGCCGCCGGAGCCTCGGCTTCCCGGCCGGAGAAAAAATGGCCGGCGGAACGTTTTCGTGAACTTGCGAACAGCCTGGACCAGCAAATCGTTTGGGTGGGGGGTAAAGGCGAGGAACTCCCCTTTGCGGTTCCAGGTTTGAACCTGATCGGCCAGACCAGCCTGTTGGAACTGGCCGCCATTGCGGCCAGGGCGTCTTTGGCAATCGGCAATGATACCGGGCCTATGCATCTGGCGGCGGCGCTGAATATCCCCTCTGCGGTGCTGTTCTCCGGCGCGTCCGACCCAATGCTGACGGCCCCGCGCTATCCCGATGGCGGCTGGCCTATCGTTTTACGTGCGCCCAGCCTTGCCGATCTGCCGGTTGCTTTGGTTCTTTCATCCCTGCATTAACGCCGTTCAGCCTGCTGGAGAGCTTGGATATGCCTGCAATCACCCTGCCCGACGGTTCCATCCGCCATTTTGACGGCGCGGTGACTGGTGCCACCATTGCCGCGGCAATCGGCCCCGGTTTGGCGCGCGCCGCCTTGGCCATGGAAGTGAACGGCGCCGCCCAGGATCTCGGCCGGGAAATCACCGCCGATGCCAGCGTAAAATTCCTAACCCGCAAGGATGAAGCAGCCCTGGAGCTGATCCGGCATGATACCGCGCATGTGCTGGCCGAAGCCGTGCAGGCGATCTATCCCGGCACACAGGTAACGATCGGCCCCTCGATCGAGAACGGGTTCTACTATGATTTTGCCCGCAACGAGCCGTTTACGCCGGATGACCTGCCGGCGATCGAGGCCAAGATGCGGGAAATCATCGCCGCCAATGCGCCGTTTACGCGCGAGGTCTGGCAGCGCGATGACGCGATCCTGTATTTTTCTCTGCGCGGCGAGAATTTCAAAGCCGAATTGATCCGCGACCTGCCGGAAAGCGAGACGATCACCATCTACCGCCAAGGTGAATGGCTCGATCTGTGCCGCGGCCCGCATATGCGCTCAACCGGCGATATCGGCACGGCGTTCAAACTCACCAAGACCGCCGGCGCCTATTGGCGCGGGGATCACCGCAACCCGATGCTCTCGCGCATCTACGGCACCGCCTGGCGCGACCAGAAGGAACTAGACGCCTATCTGCACCAGATCGAAGAAGCCGAACGGCGCGACCATCGCCGGATCGGC
>JAMFRY010000236.1 GCA_026225015.1 Alphaproteobacteria bacterium | reverse complement strand
TACCAAACCATGGCTTATGGTATTGATGGTTCCGGTCGGCATGGTGGCTGGACTGCGCAATTTGATCCGCGCGGGCGGCCCAAAAGCCGGGGACTAAGGCGGGCACGGCTTACAAGAAGATTTTGCGGCAGCGTTTTGAGACGGATAATACGGAAGGTTGAGTATGGCGGCCCCTGCGATTGATGCGCTTGGACAGTTTGAGCTAACCCCAGGTCTGGGGCTGGTAGGGCACCGACTCCATTTTGCCAATTCTAACGAGACCATGCTGGCTGATGCAGTGATCATCCTGCTGGTGTTCGTGGTCGGCCTGCGTTCCCGCGCGCTGATCCCGGGCCGCATTCAGGCGCTGGTGGAAATTCTGTATGAATTCGTGCGCAACATGTGTGCCGATACCATCGGTGAAGGCGGCCTGCGCTTTTTCCCGCTGGTGTTCACCCTGTTCAGCTTCATTTTGCTTGGCAATCTGATCGGGCTGTTCCCCTATTTCTTTGCCTTTACCAGCCATATCGCGGTGACGTTGGCGCTGGCGCTGTTCGTGTTTATTTTCTCCACCGGCGTCGGCTTCTATACGCATGGCCTGCGCTTTTTCAAATTCTTCGTGCCCGCCGGCGTGCCGATCTGGCTGCTGCCGCTGCTGGTGCCGATCGAGATCATCTCCTATCTCTCCCGCCCTGTTTCGCTCTCGGTCCGGCTTTTCGCCAACATGACCGCCGGCCATGTGATGTGGGAAGTATTCGCCGGTTTCATGCTGCTGCTCACCGCCAGCTTCGGGCTGTTCGGCATCATCGCCTCCATCCTGCCCTTCGGGCTGAACATCGCGCTAGCGGCGCTGGAATTGCTGGTCGCCGGTTTGCAGGCCTATGTGTTCGCCATCCTTACCTGCCTGTATCTGCACGACGCCGTACACATGCACTAATGTTCAGTTTTTCTATCACAAGCCATCAGCCTTAAGAGTTTCGGAAAGGAAATATAAATGGATCCCACTTCTGCCGCCCTCCTCGCAAAAGACGTCGGTGCGGGCCTTGCCACCATCGGAGTCGCGGGCGCCGGTGTCGGTATCGGTAATCTGTTCGGCGCTTTCGTCTCCGCGGTTGGCCGCAACCCCGCGGCGCGTGACACCATGTTCCGCGACGTGCTGCTGGGTTTTGCGCTGACCGAGGCGGTCGCGCTCTACGCGCTGGTGATCGCGCTGGTCATTCTTTTCACCTGATATGTCCCGCCGCCTCGCCGCCATTGCCGCCTTTAGTCTGGTCCCGGCCTTAATCCCGTCTATCTCAATGGCCGGGCAGACAATGCCGCAGATGGATTTCAAAAATCCGCTCACCCTCGACCAGGTGGGGTGGATGGCAGTGATTCTGATCGTGCTGTATTTCACCCTGTCGCGCTGGGGCCTGCCGCAGATCGGCAAGGTGCTGGCGCATCGGGAAGGAGTGATTTCCGCCGATCTGGAAGCCGCGCACGCCGCCAAGGCGCAAGCGGATCAGACCGTGGCGGCGTTGAAGCGCACCATCAACGATGCCCGCAATGCGGCGCAGGCCGAAATCGCCGAAGCCGTCACCAAGGCCAAAGCCGCGGCGCGGGCGGCTGCCGCCGCGCAGGCTGCGGCCACGGATGCCGAGATTGCAAAATCCGAGGCCGAGATCGCCACCGCCCGCAATGCCGCATTGGCGGCCATCAAGCCGGTGGCGGCCGATACGGCGGCCGTGATTCTCTCAAAGCTGACCGGCAAAACACCGGATACGGCCGAGCTCGCCCCGGAAATAGACAGCGCATTCGCGGCCGGGCAAGCCGCCTAAGGGGTACAGCAAATGGAATATCACGCATTTACCCTGCTTCCCTGGCTTACCGGCACCTTCTGGGTAACGATCGCTGTGCTGGTATTTGTGCTGCTTTTCGGCCGCAGGATCGCCTTGCCGGTGAACAACATGCTCGATCGGCGGGCGGAAGCAGTCCGGGCGGCGCTGGATGAGGCCAAGCAGCTAAAGGCCGAGGCGGAGGCACTGCTTGCCGATGCCAAGCGGCGCCATGAACAGGCCGTGGCGGACGCCAAAGAAATCCTCCAATCCGCCCATTTGGAAGCCGAGCGGATGGCCGAAGAACTGACCCGGGAAGCCGAGGCTACCGCAAGCCGGCGCAAGCAAATGGCGTTGGACCGGATTGCCGCGGCGGAAAAAGCCGCGCTGCAAGAGGTGCGCAGCGTCGCCGTGGACGTGGCCGGCGCCGCCGTGGCGCAATTACTGCGCAACGGCTTCGCCGCGGAAACCAATGACGCAATGCTCGACCACGCCATCGCCGGCGTTCCTGCCGCTTTGGGTCAAAGCATCTAAAGGAAGGCAAGAACTTTCCCGTAATGCGGGCGGTGCCTACTTATCCCATCGGGAAGCGGCGGCATGGTCGCTGTCGCGCGCCTCGACCCAGGCGGATTCGCCCGAGCAAAATTCTTCCCGCTTCCAGAACGGCGCGCCGGTTTTCAGCCAATCGATAAGGAAGCCGGTGGCGCAAAGCGCAGCCTCACGATGCGGGCTGGAGGCGCCGGCGAACACGATGTTCTGCTCCGGCAACAATCTGCCGACGCGGTGGATAATCGTGCAGCGGATCAGCGGCCAGCTTCCCATCGCCTGCTCGGCGATGCGCCGCATCGCACGCTCGGTCATTGCCGGATAGTGTTCGAGATATAACGCGGCGAGAGGCTGTTCTGCTGCGGCAGTGGCGCGCACCGTGCCGATGAAGCTTGCGATCCCGCCGACCCCCTCCCCCGCCAAAGCAGCCAGTTCGGCGCCGGCATCGAAATCTTCTTCCTGGACCCGGATTTTCAACATCAGCCCCCCGTAACGGGCGGAAAAAAGGCGATCTCTCCGGCGCCCTGAATGCCGGCATCGAGCGGCGCAAATTCCAGATCAATGGCGCAGCGCACCTGTTTCGGATCGGCGAAGGCAGCCGCATGCGCCGCATCGAGGCGGCTCAGCCAGGCGATCAATTCAGCCACGTTGGTCACATCGGGCGGCACATCCAGTTCCTCCTGGCGTCGGCCGGTCTTGTCGCGCAGCCAGGCGAAATACAGAATCCTCATTCAGCGCCGTGGTCACTACCCGGAACCACCTGCGGAACCGCCCCCGGCGGGATGGTAAAATCATTCGAGTCGCCACCATTCGCCGGCGCCTGCCCTGGCGGATAGGGCGAAGGCAAAGAGGGTATATAGGTTTGGCCGAGTGGCCGGTTCATGTTTTTCTCGATATCCGCAATCGTCGGCACCGGCTGAACCGCGCCCGGCCAGACATTCCCGCCCTGCGGCTGAATCGGCGTTACATCCGGGCTGCGGCCCAGAGCGCGCTCGGCGTTTTCGCTCCGATTTTCGGGCGCGTTGGGGTTGCCGAACGGCCACAGCGAATCCCTGGCAAAATGCCGCTCGCTCACGCAACCCGATAATGAAAGCAATAAAACCAATGGCAGGCGGTACCGCAACGTTCTCATCCCCCAAATTCCGTATCTGGCTCTAGCGCAAGACGTGTCGTGACGAAATGAACGATCGCTTCCGGTTGATCCAGTGGTAGAACCGGTTTTACGCAATCCGGCAAAACCGCATCCGAGGCAACCGCCAGAACTTCCGTCTCCGGCCAGAGCGGGCAAGCCCCAAGGATGGGCGATGCACCTCCAGCTTCGGAAACGGATCGTTCTTGAATCCCTCCACCAGCACCAGATCGACCGGCTCCAGGCGCCGCAGCAGCGCCGCAAGCGCCAGTGGCGGCTCGGTATAGGCGTGAAACAAGGCGAATTGCGCGTCATTGGCCAGGATGACTTCCCGTGCGCCAGCTTGGCGGTGCAAAAAACTATCCTTGGCCGGCTGGTCCAGTTCAAGCCGGTGATGCGCGTGCTTGATGGTGGAAACGCTCAGGCCTCGCGCCCGAAACCATGGAATCAGGGTCGTGAGCAACGTTGTTTTCCCGCTCCCCGACAAGCCGATGATCCCCAGAACCTTCACGCGGCGCGCTCAGGGTGCCGGTTTCGGCGCATTGACGTGCCGCAGTCCGGATTTGAGATAGTCCCAGCCGGTAATCAGAGTCAGAGCCGCCGCGACCCACAGCAACGTGCCGCCGATCAAACCCGGATGCAGCCAGGATAGGCCAATGACCCGCGCACCGTTCCCATGCAAAAGCAGCAGGCCGAGCGCCGCCATCTGAAACCCCGTCTTCCATTTGGAAAGCCCGGTCACCGGCAGGCCCACCCGGATCTCGGCCAGGTATTCCCGCAGGCCGCTCACCAGAATTTCCCGCAACATGATGACGATGGCGGGATAAATCCCGTATGCAGGCAAATGGCCGAAACCGACCAGCGCCATCAGGGTGGCGCCGACCAGCAGCTTGTCGGCAATTGGGTCCAGCATGCGGCCGAAATCAGAAAGCTGCAGCCGCTCGCGCGCCAGCCTGCCGTCCAGATAATCGGTAATGGCCGCGATGGTGAACAGGATGGCGGCCAGCAGATTCGTGCTGGGCGCGCCAATGGCTACCAGCAGCACCAGAACCGGAATGGCGGCGATCCGCGACAGCGTCAGGACGTTCGGCAGATCAGTCAGCATACCCAGCAACTACGCGCTTTTGCCGGCCGGTGAAACTGCCTGCGGCAGTTGCTTTGACAGCGCCCGCAGCAGCCGCTCAAGTGGCGCGGCGGCGGCGGTATGGCAATCCTGTTCCAGTTCCTGATAGGCGCTCAGCACCTCAAGACCCATAAGGGTGAGCTTGGCGCCGCCGCCGCCTGAACCGCCTTTGGCTGCCTCGACCAATGGCGCCGAAAAACCTTTGTTCATTGATTCCACCAGGACCCAGGCGCGTTTATAGCTCATGCCCATCTGCCGCCCTGCCGCGGCGATGGAACCGGTGCTGCGGATCAGCGCCAGAAGTTCCGCCCGCCCCGGCCCAATGATCAGAGCGCCTTCCTCCACGATGCGAATGCGTAGCTTCATAGCGCATGGCCTTTCGATATGCTCGCCAAGGAAGCACGAAGCGGCGGCATTGACGATATTTCTGCACAGCGATATTGCCAATTTGACATAACGGAGAATAAAAATGCCGGTCTCACGCCGCCGGGCGATTGCCGCCTCGTCTGCCTTGCTTGCAACATGTCTCGTTCGACCCGCACTGGCGGCGGAGAAAATAACTGTCGCCTTTGCCGGCTCCATGGGCGTGGTGATGGATAAGGCGATCGGGCCGGAATTTGAGGCAAAAACCGGAACGCAATTTCAGGGCATCGGCCAGGCGGCTCTGGGTCTCGCGCACTTGCTGGTCGCCAAGAGCCTGGTCGCGGATGTGTTCGTGTCGGTCTCTCCAGCCCCGATCAAGGTGGTGGAAGCGGCGAAACTGACCCGCCAGGCTTTGCCGGTGGCCAGCACGGAATTGGTCCTGGCCTACTCGCCGAAGTCGAAATTCGCCTCGGCGCTTGCGGATCAGGGCGCACAATGGACCGATATTCTTGGCCAGCCCCATCTCCGCTTCGGTCGGACCGACCCGGCAACCGATCCTCAAGGCCAATATGTGCTCTACGCGCTACAACTGGCTGCGCTGTATTACAAAAAGCCGGGGCTGGAAGCGCAGATCGCCGGACCGGAACAAAATAATCACGAAATCTTCGCCGAACCCTCTTTGCTGGCAAGGCTGCAGGAAGGCGAGATCGACGCGACGATCGGCTATGAGAGCGCCGTGATTTCGCAAAAACTTCCCTATGTGAAGCTGCCGCCCGAGATCAATTTCGGCGACCCGTCATTGGCTAAAGCCTGGTACAGCAAGGCGTCCCACACCGTGACGAGCAAAGGGGTGACAAAAATCCTGCATCCCGGCCCGCTGGTATTCTATGCCGCGGTGCTTGAGAATGCGCCAAACCCGCAAGCCGCTGCCGCCTTTGTGGCGTTTTTGCAAAGCGCCGCCGGACAGGCGCTGTTTGCGAAATACGGCTATAATCCCGGCAAAGGTGCTCCGATCTGACACCTGCGCTCAGCGGACGAGGTGCAGGGTTTGATGACCTTGCGGAACGGCGTCTGCCACGAGGCGGCGATCGAATGTTGCCAGCTTACCACCATGCGCGCGCGCCAGCGCCAGCAGGTAGCTGTCCGTTACCTGGCCCGAACTGAGCAGACGGGCGCAATCAAGCCGTTTCGTGTCGAGCAGGCTGATGTCATCCGGCCAGAAGCGGTGTCCTGGCAAGGCGCGTAAGCCTGCCACCAGCGGCGCAACGGCCGCCGGCGTGCCGGGTGAGTTCGGGTAACGCGGATTGCCGATGATTCGCAGCACCGCATTTTCAGTGAGCGGACAGGTTGCCCAGGCAAGCTGCCCATGCTCGGCGAACCATGCATGCGCGACGTCATGCTGGACATGGGCGGGATCAATCAGGGCAATGAGCAGATTTGCATCCAGCAGAAACGCCATCAGGGCAATTCATCGTGAAGCTGACTGACCAACTCCGGCGTCACCGCAACGGCATCGGGCCGAAAGGGCAGCAACGGCACGCCATTGCGGGTGGCAGCATAGGGGGAGCAAGGGCGCAGCGCCTGCCGGGCAAGTGCTGAAATCACTTCCCCCAATGATCTATTCTGATGCGCCGCAAGCCCTTTGGCGGCAACCAACACGTCATCGTCAATCGCTAAAGTGGTACGCATGGGATATCCTACCATCATCAAACATCAAACATCAAACATCAAATACACTAAAAAGCAAGCTTGCGCGGCCTACGCCGCGCGTCGCAGGCGTTTGACGAAGGCGGAGAGTTGATGCCGGCGCAGCTCGGAGCGGGCCTTGGCGCCGGTCGTCATGTAATTCATCTGGACCACATAACGCTGCCCGATGAATTGCTTATGCCCATGCCAGGCATTGGCGGCATTGGGAAACACCAGCAGCGTGCCATCGACCGGCGCCACCTCCACGGCGTAGTCTTCCAGATCGCCCTGGCTGCGCAACAGGCGCAGGCAACCCTTCTGGTCCGCCCAGGCATCACCGGTTGGCGGGTTCAGGTACAGGAGGATGGTCACACGCTTGGCGGTGGAATCGGTATGGATGCGGCCATCCTGTTCGCCGGAATTGCCGCGTAGCGTCGTCATCAGCGGCGCGTCATCCAGGTCAAGGCCAAATTTCTGCGCCGTGATCGCGCGGAATTCCGGCCCCTCCAGCAAGGCAACAAGCGCCTTGGCGGCCGGCCCGATGCGCAGCGCGCTGGACGGAAAAGAACCACGGCCGCGCATCGCCGGCAGTGCTGCGATCACTTCCGGCAAGGCGCGCCGGGTTACGAAATTCGGAACAATCAAATGGGGATAAGGCTCCGCTGCCACGGGAGAGCTGCGGAATTTGTCGAAATCAAGCATGGCCATGTCGTCGGTTCCGGTTGCGCTTCCCAATCTGGCTTGGAGAATCCGTTATTGCTATACGCTCGCCAGGCGTGACGGGCCAGTTCGGGGCAACGCCAATCAAGTGGGTGCAGGTATTCAATGAAATCAGGTCGCAATTTTGGTCAGGATGCGGGATTGTTCATCGGCCGCGTGATGCTGGCGGCACTGTATCTGCCCTTCGGCCTGCTCAAGCTGGAAAACTGGAACCACACGGTGGCGATGCTGCGCGCGTTGCATGCGCCGGCACCAATGCTCGCGGCGGCAATCGCCGTTTTATGCGAAACCATCCTGCCCGTGCTGCTCATCATCGGCTTCAAGACCCGCCTGCTATGTCTGATCATGATTTTATACACCGCCGGCGCCACCTACCTTGCGCATCGCTTCTGGCAGTTGCCGGCGGCCGATGCTTTGGAAGCGGAGATCAATTTCTTCAAGAATATCGCCATAATCGGCGGCTTCCTCATCCTCGCGGTCTCCGGCCCAGGCAGGTTTTCCGTCGACCGAGGGTAATTTCCGTCAAAATTTATTGCACTGCACAACGGGGTAGCGTATCCGCCTAATTCAATGTCGCAATCCTCCCGAGACGCCGCGAGAGACATGACGAAAGCTGGGGTAATCCCCATCTATCGCGCCCGCATCGCCGCGGGGGAGATCGAATACGACCCGGCCCAGGCGGCGGCAGCCGAACGGCTGCAGGATCTCTGGGCGAAGCTGCGCGGCTATAATCCGCTCCCTAGCAGGCCGGCCAATGGTTGGGTCGGCAGACTGTTGCATCGCAAGCAGGTGGATGAACTGGAAGACCACCCGAACGGGCTGTACCTGGTCGGCGAGGTCGGCCGCGGCAAATCCATGTTGATGGACCTGTTTTTCGAGGCCGCCGACGTACCGCGCAAGCGGCGCATTCACTTCCACGAATTCATGCAGGAGGCGCATCGGCGCTTTCACCAGATCAAGCGCGACAATCCCGGCATCTCCGATCCGATCCCGCCGCTCGCGGATATGATCGCCAGTGAAGCCGCCTTGCTGTGCTTTGACGAATTTCAGGTGCACGACATCGTGGACGCGATGATCCTAGGCCGGCTGTTCGAAGCCTTGTTCGCCCGGTTGGTGGTGGTTGTCGCCACCTCCAACACCACACCGAATGACCTGTATAAGGGAAAACCTGGCCGGGACGCCTTCCTGCCCTTTATTTCCTTGCTCAAAAAACATCTGGATGTGCTGGTATTGGAGGCGGCGCGCGATTACCGGCGCGAACGCATGCAAGGACTGAAAGCCTGGTACGTGCCAGCCAACCGGCAGGCGGACGAGGAACTCGACCATGTATTCAACAGACTAACGGCGGATGCGACGGTTCATTCCAGTTCGCTCGACATTGCCGGGCGCAAGCTGATCGTGCCACTTACCGCCAATGGCTGCGCCCGTTTCGATTTTTCCGCCCTTTGCGGCGTCCCGCTCGGGCCGGGTGACTACCTGGCGCTGGCCACGCATTATCCGATAATTCTCATCGACGGCATTCCCAGGCTCTCGCCTGATAATTTTGACGAAGCCCGGCGTTTCGTCACCCTGATCGACGCCTTATATGAGCACCGGGTAAAGCTTTACGCGACCGCCGCCGCCTTGCCTGACGACCTGTACCGCAGCGGCGAGGGCGCGAAAATTTTCGAGCGAACGGCCTCCCGGCTGGAGGAGATGCAGAGCGAGGAATATCTTGCCCTGAGACACTTGACCTGAGCTTCGGGAATCTCGCACTGCAACAACGGTTCTTGCGGGGGATGAAATCACGGAGTAACAGGCGAGTCGTCTCATCCAAGCCTTCGTTAACGTCCCTCCAGAACAGCTAGGCCGATCAAACATGAACATACATGAATACCAGGGCAAGGAGTTGCTCAAATCCTATGGCGTGGCCGTGCTGGACGGCTATGTCGCTTGGACGCCGGAGGAAGCCGTTGCCGCCGCAAAGAAATTGCCTGGCCCGATTTATGTCGTTAAATCGCAGATCCATGCCGGCGGAAGAGGTGCCGGCAAGTTCAAAAACGCGCCCGAGGGAAAAGGCGGCGTGCGTCTCGCCAAATCGCTGGAGGAAGTGAAGGAGGCGGCGGAGGCCATGCTCGGCCAGACGCTGATCACCAAGCAGACCGGCCCGGCCGGGCGCGTGGTGCGCCGGGTTTATGTGGAAGCCGGCAGTGACATCAAGCGCGAGCTGTATCTCTCGCTACTGATCGATCGCGGCGCCTCGGAAGTGCTGGTCATGGCCTCGACAGAAGGCGGCATGGAGATCGAGGAAGTCGCCGTCCACCATCCGGAGAAAATCCTGCGCGCCTATGTAGATCCGGCAGCCGGCATTTCGGGCTTCCACTCCCGCAAACTGGCTTTCGGGCTTGGGCTGGAAGGCAAGCAGATCGCCGCTTTCGGCAAATTCGTGAATGCGATGTATGAGGCCTTCATCGCGCTGGATTGCGCCATTGTCGAGATCAACCCGCTGGTCGTCACCGGCGCCGGCGAGGTGATCGCGCTGGACGCCAAGGTGAGCTTTGACGACAATGCGCTGTACCGGCATCCGAAAATCGAGGCTTTGCGCGATGAGAGCGAGGAAGACCCGAAGGAGTTGGAAGCCAACAAGCACAGCCTCAGCTATGTGGCGCTCGACGGCAATATCGGCTGCATGGTCAACGGCGCCGGCCTTGCCATGGCGACCATGGACATCATCAAGCTGTACGGCGCTTCGCCGGCAAACTTCCTGGATGTTGGCGGCGGCGCCACCAAGGAGCGCGTCACCGCGGCCTTCAAGATCATCCTCTCCGACCCGAATGTGGAAGGCATATTGGTCAACATCTTCGGCGGCATCATGCGCTGCGACGTGATCGCCGAGGGTGTGATCGCGGCGGCGCGGGAGGTGAAGCTCTCGGTGCCGCTGGTGGTGCGGCTGGAGGGCACCAATGTGCAACTCGGCAAGGAAATCATGGCCAAATCCGGCCTGCCGATCATCCCCGCGGACAACCTCGCCGATGCCGCCGAAAAAATCGTCAAAGCCGTGAAGGAAGCCGCGTAATGTCCATTCTTGTCAATAAAGAAACCAAGGTCATTACTCAGGGCTTTACCGGCGCTCAAGGAACGTTCCACTCCGAGCAGGCACTCGCTTACGGCACCAAGGTTGTCGGCGGCGTCACGCCCGGCAAAGGCGGGCAGCTGCATCTCGATCTGCCGGTGTTCAACACGGTGGAAGAGGCGCGGGCGAAAACCGGCGCCAATGCATCAGCGATCTATGTGCCGCCGCCTTTCGCCGCGGATTCCATCCTGGAAGCGATCGATGCCGGAATCGAGCTGATTGTGTGTATTACCGAGGGCATTCCGGTGCTCGACATGGTGCGCGTGAAGCGGGCGCTAAGCGGTTCCAAATCCCTGCTTGTCGGCCCTAATTGCCCCGGCGTGATCACGCCCGATGAGTGCAAGATCGGCATCATGCCCGGCCATATCCACAAGCGCGGCAAAATCGGCATCGTCTCGCGCTCCGGCACCCTGACCTATGAGGCCGTGGCGCAGACCACCGCCGCGGGGCTTGGCCAGAGCACCTGCGTGGGCATCGGCGGCGATCCGGTGAAGGGGCTGGATTTCATCGAGGTGCTCGACCTGCTGCTGCATGACGATGAGACCCAGGCGATCATCATGATCGGCGAGATCGGCGGCCCTTCGGAAGTCAACGCCGCGGAATTCCTGGCGAAACACAAGATCAAAAAACCGGTCGTCGGCTTCATCGCCGGCGTGGCGGCGCCTCCGGGCAAGCGCATGGGTCATGCGGGTGCCATCGTGGCAGGCGGCAAGGGCACGGCGGCGGCCAAGTTCGCGGCACTCGAGGCGGCCGGCATTACCACCGTACGTTCGCCCGCCGAGCTGGGAACGGCTATTGCCAAGCGCTTGAAGGGCCGCTCCGTATCG
>JAMFRY010000235.1 GCA_026225015.1 Alphaproteobacteria bacterium | reverse complement strand
TCATGGCGGTGGCGATGATCACCGCGGCCGGCGCCAAAGCGGCTTGCCCCGGTTCAGCCCTGGCAGCGCGCGCCAGCACCACCGTGGCGGCGGTGCTGGAATACAGCCCGCCCAGCACGCCGGTAAGCAGCGTGCCCGCCCGCGGAAACAGATAGCGATGCGCCAGATAGCCGAGATAGGAAATCCCGGAAATCACCAGCACCGCCGTCCAAACTTTGGTATAGCTGATGCCTTCGAGCCCCAGAATATCGGCATTGGGCAGCAGGGGCAGAACCAACCCGGCAAGGATCAGAAATTTCGCGAGCGTGACCCCTTCCTCGGCCGGAAATGCGTCGGAGAATCGCCGGATCCAATTTTGTTCGCCAAGCACAAACAGAATCACCACCGCCAATGCCGCCGTCACCGGCAGCGGCGCGGTCAACACGAAAGGCCCCAGCAGAAAAGCCAGAATACCGATCACGCTCACCAGCAGCGAAGCGTCACCGCGCCCAAGTTTCTGCCGGTAGTCCAGCGCCAGCAACCCGCCCAGCACCGCCAGCCCAACGCAGAACGGCGCCACCGGCGCGATGCTCCACAGCACAAACCCCGCAGCCGCGATCAGGGTAATCGTGCGCGTCGTGCCGAAACCCAGAGCAATCGCCACGGACCTGCCGTCATCGCGCCGGCGATAGGCGTGCAGTTCCAAACCAATAATGAAGGCCAGAGCGATGGTGCCTGCAAAGCCGGCAAGTAGCGGTGGAATCAGCCCATTCATGCCGCGCGCAACGCCGCCAGCCCTTGCTCCAGATCGGCAACCAGATCGCCAACATCTTCAAGCCCGATATGGAATCTGGCGATGGCGCCTTCAAACACCCCGCTGCCGGCGCTGCGCCTGATACTGTAGGCGGTGGGCAGCACCAGGCTCTCAAAGCCGCCCCAGCTCGCGCCGATGCCAAAGAGCTGCAACGCGTCGATCATCGCCACCACCGCCTTTTGCGAGAATTCCGGCTTGAACACCACGCCGAACAGCCCGCATCCGCCGCTGAAATCGCGCAGAAAATTTTCGTGCCCTGGGCAGGAAGGCAAAGCCGGGTGCAGCACGCGCGCCACCTCCACCCGTGCCGCAAACCAGTTGGCGATCGCGAGGCCGGAAGCGTAATGGGCCTTGAGCCGCAGATTAAGCGTTCGCAATCCGCGCAGCGCCAGCCAGCAATCATCCGGCGAGGCATATTGGCCAAGCTCAAGCGCGCCGTTACGCAGCCAGGCCCAGTCGGCAGCACTGTTGACGGTGACGGCGCCGAGAATGAGGTCGGAATGCCCGCCGCCGTATTTCGTCAACGCCTGGATGGATACATCCACCCCATGGGTGAAGGGCTGAAAATGATGGATGCCCCAGGTGTTATCCATGAACAATTTTGCGCCATGCGCATGCGCAACGCGTGCCAAAGCGGGGATGTCCTGCACCTCAAAGGTGTGGCTGCCCGGACTTTCGGTGAACAGCACCCGCGTATTTGGCTGAAATAGACCGGCCGCTTGCGCCTCGTTCACCATCGGATCGTAATAGCTTGTCGTCACGCCAAAGCGCGCCAACAACGTCTCGGCAAAGGTTCGGGTGGGGCCATAGACCGAATCCGGCAGCAGCAGATGATCACCGGATTTCAGATAGGCCAGCAGCGGCGTCGTGCAGGCGGCCAGGCCCGAACTGACGATCTGGCAATGTGTTCCCCCTTCGATCTCCGCGACTGCCCGCTCCAGCGCGAAATGCGTCTCGGTACCGTTCAGGCCATACAGCGCCACCTGCTCCAGATAGCGTTTGCCCAATGCCTGCTTGGTGGCGATGTCGGGATACAGAACGGTTGAGCCGCGCACCAGCTTCGGGTTGACAAAGCCATATTCCTTGGTGCCGGCCCGCCCGCTCTGCACCAGCCTGGTCTCGAATTTTTTCGCCATTTCAAACCTAAATCTCTACTTGCGTATCGTCCCGGCTGCCCCATTCCGCCCAGGAACCATCATAAAGCGCTGGTTCCGGCAAGCCCGCCAGCACCATCCCCAAAACAAGCACGGCGGCTGTTACGCCGGAACCGCAGCTGGTGATTACGGGTTTATCGCCGGTAATGCCGGCTTGGGCGAAGCGTTTGCGCAGTTCCCCGGGCGGCAGCATCCGTTCGTCATCGAGGAGTTCGCGGAACGGCAGCGATTTTGCCCCCGGAATATGGCCGCTCTTCATTCCGGCGCGCGGTTCGGGGGTCGAGCCGTCAAACCGCCCGGCCGCCCTTGCATCGAGCATGATCGCGCCTCCGCTGCCCAGATTGCGCGTGATGTCACCCAGATTCCGCACCATTTGCGGCCGGTAGTCAGCTATGAAACGGCCCGGCGCCACCGCCGCCGCACTGCCCGCTACGACGCTCCCGCCCTCCGCGCGCCATTGCGGCAATCCGCCGTCGAGCACGGCCACATCGTCATGTCCAAAAACGCGGAACATCCACCAAACCCGGGCGCTCGAAAAAATGCCGCGCTGGTCATAAACAACCACCCGGCTGGCATTGTTGATCCCCAAAGCCGCCACCGATTGCGCGAAATACTCCGGCCGGGGCAGCGTATGCGGCAGGTCCGTCGCCGTATCGGCGATCAGGTCGATATCGAAAAACTTCGCACCCGGAATATGCGCGGCAGCGAACAGCGCTTTGGCGTCTTTTCCCTCATTTGGCAGATAATAGCTGGCATCCAGCACCACCGGCGCGGGTTCTTGCCCGCTGCTCAACGCCTTCACCAGCCATGCAGCTGAGACCAGGTTGTTCATCGCACGCTAGGAGCGCGCCGCCGCGATTAACCCCCGAACCCGCTCGGCCGCAGCGGCGCCCTTCAAGGCGTCCCTCCAGGCATTTTCCGAGACGCGTTGATGAGCGGTCACCGCGTCTTCGGCGCTGGTGATCATCGCCACGCCCGATTGCGCGGATGGCGATGCATCGGCTTCAAATCCGTTCATGGCCAAAATGGCGCGTTCGCGTGAACGCACCAGGGCGAACGGTCCGTTGGGTTCGCCATGCGCCATTAATCCCAGCTGCAATCCGATCGGCTCGCTTTCCATCTGCTTGGCGATAAACTCCATCTCATGGAGCGCCACTTCCCTGGCAATTTTGCGCAATCGCTCGGAAGCAACAATATTTCCCGCCACCCCCTGGGCCAGGAATTTCTGAATTGAGCCAAAGGTGAGAATACCGATAATCGAAGGTTTCCGGGAGGCGTACATGCGCTTTCGGGCATGCATCACGCCCAGCAATTGCTCGGCCGCCGCCCGCGCCATGCCACGCTCGGAGCTGGTTGCGTCTGCCGCTTCCTCGAAAATCTGCGCCAGAACCAGGTCGAACTGATCGGAGGTAATCAAATAGCAGATCGGCCCGAATACCTGCAAAATCTGCTCGGAGGTCTCCTCAATCTGGCGCAGCCGCTCCATGTAGCCGACCGGCTTGGTGTAATATTCAACGCCGATCCCCAATAAGGTCAGGGGCGAGATTTTCAACAGCTCGGCAAGCCGGTTGACGGTGTCGAGCTTGATAACCTCACCCTTTTCGTAGCGATACAAGGCGGCGCGCGATACGCCCAGCCGGGCGGAGATTTCCTCCGCCTTCAACCCGGATTCCATGCGATAGGCACGGAGCTGCTGACCAATTTCGTTAAAACGCATCGGCGATCCCCCATCCAAGCGTTTCGTCCATATCCCACGACATAATCTCAGAATCTACTTTCTGCGGTGGCTTAGATGCCTATGCCGCAACAAGTCGCGAAATACAATCAATTGTCGACCATTTCGAGACAAACCCGGAACTCGGATTGGCTGCAAGCGAATTTGCAGTTAACCAACCCGGTGATGGGCCACTTCCACAACGTTCTGTTAACTTATCCGCGCGACAATCCGAAAATGCACCATCCACCATCAGCCAAAATGTCAACAAAAAACCCTTCGCTCAGCCGCAAGGCGGCAGAATCGCAAGGCCGAACCGCCGAAGTCTTCGTTGCGGAACAATGGCAATCACGGGGATTCAGCATACTCGCGCGGCGCTTGCGCACCAAAGCGGGGGAGATCGATCTGGTTGTCGCGGACTCCTCAACCCTGGTTTTTATTGAAGTGAAATCCCGCAAAAGCTTTGAACAGGCAGCCTATGCCGTCGCGCCGCGCCAGCAAGCCCGGATTTTTCAAGCCGCCGACTCGGCGCTTGCGGAACACGATGAATGGAGCCGCCCGAATATTCGTTTTGATATTGCGCTGTATTGCAACGGCGCCGTCGAACACATCCATGACGCGATCCGCGCCTATTGATTGCGGCTCGCCTCCGCCTGCAACCACCGAACGGTTCAATCTGCGAATGCAGCGAGCAGCCTTGCATGTGCTCTTGTGCCGCGATGGAAGCAGGCCAGTTCGAATTTCTCATTCGGGGAATGGATGCAATCATCGTCCAGCCCGAATCCGGCCAGCAGGCAATCCAAGCCCAATTGGGTCTTGAACGCCTCCACCACCGGAATCGAGGCGCCGCATCCCACCAGCGCCGCCGGCTTGCCAAATTCCTCACGCAAAGCCCGTTGGGCGGCCCGCATGAAGGGCGCATCCAGCCGCATGGCAAAACCCGGCGCCGCGCCCTGATGCTTGAATTCCACTTTGGCGTCCGGGCGCAGCCGCTCTCGCACAAAACGCTCGAAATTTCTCACCACCGCCTGCGGGTCCTGCCCCGGCACTAGCCGGAAGGTCAGCTTGGCGGTCGCCTCCGCCGGAATCACCGTCTTGGTGCCATCCCCCTGATAGCCGCCGGAAATCCCGTTAATATCCGCCGTCGGCCGCGCCCATAATTGCGCCAACGGCGACTGCCCATGCTCCCCGGCCGGACTCGCCAGTCCAACTTGCCCGAGAAATTCATCACTTTCAAAGCCCAGCCGGTTCCACGATTCCTGCAATTCGTCCGGCACCGGCGCCACGCCATCGTAAAAATGCGGGATTCTTATGCCGCCTTGGTCATCCTGCAAATCACCCAATATCCGGGTGAGCGCATTGATGGGATTAAGCGCGATGCCGCCATAGAGCCCCGAATGCAAATCCCGGGCGGCCGCCTTTACCGTCACCTCCACCGCCGCCAGGCCCCGCAGGCTGGTGGTGATCGCCGGGGTCTCGAAATTCCACATATTGGTATCGGCCACCAGCACGAAATCAGCCTTAAGTGCGTCGCGCTCCTGGGTCAGCAATTCGGTCAAGGAGGGGCTGCCGCATTCTTCCTCGCCCTCCAGCAGCACGGTGAGCCGCACCGGCAGCCCGCCCGTAACTGCGATATGCGCCCGGCAGGCCTCGAAAAAGCTCACCACCTGGCCTTTGTCATCCACCGCCCCGCGCCCGACGATCCGCTTGCCGCGCGGTCCATCAACCAACTGCGGATCGAAGGGATCGGAGTGCCAGAGCGCCAGCGGATCGGCCGGCTGCACGTCATAATGGCCGTAAAACAGCACATGCGGCGCATCCGGCCCGGCCGCATGATGCTGCGCGATCACGCCCGGCAGGCCGGCGGTCTCCGAAATCCGGGCGCTAAACCCCATCCCCTGCAGCGCGCCCCTGGCCCAATTCGCCGCCGCCAGGCAATCTTGCCGATGCGCCGGCTGGGCGCTGATACTGGGGATACGCAGCAACTCGAACAGCCGCGCCAGCGAGGCATCGATGTTGGCATCGATATGCGCCAAAATTTTTTCCATCAGCCAAAACCTTGATTAGTTGCCTTGCCTCGCCGAAAAGCGCTCATGACGAGTCTCAGCCTGCATAACACCCGCACCCGGGCCCGAGAAGTTTTTGCGCCGATCGACCCGGCCAATGTGCGGGTTTATGTCTGCGGCCCTACGGTTTATGATCTCGTCCATATCGGCAATGCCCGGCCCTTCGTCGTTTTCGATATTCTGGTCAGGCTGCTGCGGCGGCTCTACCCGCGCGTGACCTATGTGCGGAACATCACCGACGTCGAAGACAAAATCAACGCCAAATCAGCCGAAACCGGGGAGCCCATCGCTTCCATCACCGCCCGCACGACCGCCGATTTCCATGCCGATATGGCAGCATTATTTGCATTGCCGCCGGATATCGAGCCCCGCGCCACCGGCCATCTTGCCGAGATCATTATGATCATCGAGCGGCTTATCGCGCGCGGCCATGCCTATGCCGAGGCAGGCCATGTGCTCTTCGCGGTCAATTCCGATCCCGATTACGGCAAGCTCTCCGGCCGTTCACCGGAGGACCTGATTGCCGGCGCCAGGGTGGAGGTCGCCCCCTATAAGCGCGAGCCCGGCGATTTCGTGCTCTGGAAACCCTCCACGCCCGATCTGCCGGGCTGGGATTCACCCTGGGGCCGCGGCCGTCCGGGCTGGCATATCGAATGCTCGGCGATGTCATGGCGCCACCTCGGCGAGAATTTCGACATCCATGGCGGCGGCGATGACCTGATCTTCCCGCATCATGAAAACGAAATCGCCCAATCCTGCTGCGCTTTTCCAGGCTCCAGCTTCGCGAATGTCTGGGTGCATAACCGCATGCTGCTGGTCAACGGCGAAAAAATGAGCAAATCCCTCGGCAATTTCAAAACCGTCCGGGATGTGCTCGGCCTGGCGCCGCCGGAAGCGATCCGCCTGCTGCTGATCCGCACGCATTACCGCGCAACCCTGGACTTTGCCGATGCCGCCTTGCGCGAGGCGAAAAAGGAGCTGGACCGGTTCTATCGCGCGATCGCGGCACATCCCGGCATTGCGCCCGCCAAGGCCATCTCCCCCGCCATCTTCGAGCCGCTTTGCGACGACCTCAACACGCCCGGCGCCATTGCGGGCCTGCATGGTCTGGCGGATGCCGCCTTGGCCGGTGATGCGAACGCCGCCGCCGGCTTGCGCGCGGCGGGAGAACT
>JAMFRY010000234.1 GCA_026225015.1 Alphaproteobacteria bacterium | reverse complement strand
TCCTTCTTGTTCATGATTTTGCGCTCTTGCGTTGCGCCATGGTGCGGCGGAAGCGGTAAGATTCCTTGCCCGTTGTAATGATGTGCGAACGGTCGGTCAGGCGGTCGATCAGCGCCTTGCACAGGCGCGGATTTGGTATGACCTGAGACCACTCGGAGAAAGGCAAGTTGGTGGTGACGATCACCGCCGCTTTCTCCGCCCGATCGGCGATCACCTGGAACATCAACTCACACGCCGTCTCCGCCAGCGGCACGTAACCCAGTTCGTCGATGCAGATCAGGTCAAGCCGTTCCCAGCGGCCGAGCGCGCGGCTGAGTTGGTTGGCGTGCGCCGCCTCGGCGAGTTCGTTGATCATCGCAGTTGCCGTGGTGAACCGCACCCGCCGGCGCTGCCTGCAGGCAGCTACACACAGGCCGGTCGCCAGATGGGTCTTGCCTGTGCCCGCGTCACCGATAAACAGCACCGGCTCTGCCTTGGCCACATAATCGCCAGCGGCAAGCTCGCGCAATTGAGCAACCGATACGTCGGACTGGTCGAACTCGAACCCATCCAGCGTCTTCATGCGCGGCAGTCTGGCTTCGTTCAGCAGCCGCGCGATCGCCCGGGCCTCGCGCTCCTCCATCTCGGCGCCGAGCAAAGCTTCCAGATATCCGATATGCGATTGTTCAGTGCGGGTAGCCGCCTCTGCCAGCCGTGCGAACTGGCCGCCGATGGTCGGCATCCGCAGCGCCTTGCACTGTTGGCGGATTGCCTGCTCCTGCATGTCGCTCATCACGCGTGCCCCAGGCAAGGCGCCGTCAGCAGCGTGTCGTAATCGGCCAGGCTGGGCATTGGCCGGTCGTATCGGGCCAGTTCACCCACATCGATCGCCTCCGGCCGGACTTTGTTCAAACCCGCCTCCGTCAGCAGGTAGCGCACCGCCCCGACGTCGCAGGCGCCAAGCGAGACGGTGGTGGCGATTGCCGTGCGCAGCCGATCCTGGCCGAATTCCTGGCCGAGCAGCAGCACGGTGATCATCGCCTGCGTGCCTTTCTCCTTGCCGTGCCGCGCCCGCAGCCGGCGCCACAGCTCGTCGTAGCAATCAGGCCAGCGCCCAGCTTCACGCCATTGCGCCAGCGGCTTGGAGCCGGCGAATGCTCCCGGCTTGTGGCTCAGCACGTCGAGATAATGCTCGAGATCGAGCACATGCTGGCGTCGCTGATGGCAGCGTTCATGCCGCGCGATCTGTTTGCCGCCATGCCAGATCTCGACATGCAACGGCCGGATCCGCGCCTCCACCCGGCTGCCCGCCTTCAGCGGCACTGAGTAGAAATTCGTCTTCACCGTGACGCAGCCTTGCTTGTCGACCAGTGGGAAGGCGATATCGGCAATGTCGAACCCCTCGCTCGCGCCGGGTAGTAGATGTTCGCGCTCCACCGCCATCGTGGCGCCGACGGTCTCGATCCGCCCGGCCAGAACCCGCGCCTCATCACCCCGGCAGTGCGCAATAAGGCTGCCGTTCAGTGCATCAATATCTGCGAAGCACGGCACCGGCACCAGGTGATTGCGCCGGAAATAACCGGCTTCTCCCTCAATGCCGCCCTTCTCATGACCTTCGGCAGGCGTGCAGAATTCAGCGGTAAACCGCCAATGCGAGCGAAACGCCAGGAACCGCACCGTCTCCTCACGCCGATGACCCCGCAGAATTTTGCGCACGGCACTGGCCAGGTTGTCGTAGCGCAGCAACCGGAAAACGCCGCCGAAATAATCGAAGGCTTGCTCATGCGCCTCAAGAAACGCCTGCTGGGTCGCGTGCAGATAGGCACGGTGAAACGCGGCACCGCTCGCCATCGAGCGCATCGCGAATACCTGCACCTTGCTGCGCTCACCATCAAAATCGACCCAGGCTTCGTACCAGTCGACCTGCGCCTCCTGACCCAGCGCATAGCTTTGCGGCACGAACGTCTCACGCCGCAGTAGCCCAAGCTGGTGCTTACGGTCGCGTACATAATTGCGCACCGTTGACTCCGCGACCGACGTGCCCGGAAATTCCCCAAGGATCCGCCGATAAATCCGCCGCGCTGTGTGCCGTTGCTTGCGTGGCGCGCGCTGGTCCGCCTCCAGGATGCTGTCGATAAACCCAACCACTACTTCCAACTTCGGCTTCAGCCGCGGCGGATACCGATGCTCGGCGGGCAGCGCCGTAGCCAGCGCCTGGCGGACCGTCCGCCGATGAACCCCAAACTTTGCCGCGACACCAGCAACCGTTCCTATCCCAAATTCATGCTCCCGACGGAGCTGCTCGAATAATTCCACTTTGGCTTTCCAATCCATGCAAGGCCCCCCGATCGCCTCGGGATGACCGTAAGGTTATTGATGGAGGTGGGCCAAAATTCGCCAGCACTGCTGGGCCAATATTCAGTAGCAAAGCCACAGCACGGCAGCTGTGGATTTGCGCGATCCCGACAAAAAGCGCTTCGCGCATGTCGGCGGAGCGCCGGCGAGCGAAGGCGCGCCGGATTGGCGTGTGCGGCCGGTTTCTGACCCGGCGCCGC
>JAMFRY010000233.1 GCA_026225015.1 Alphaproteobacteria bacterium | reverse complement strand
TGGCGGTGCGGATATCCACATCCGGCTGGAAGTAGATTTTCACGATTCCCATGCCGGGATAGGAGGTGCTTTCCGTATGTTCGATATTATCGACGGTGGTGGTCAGCACACGCTCGTAAGGCGTGATGATGCGGCCCGACATCTGGTCCGGAGATAGACCGGTGAACGTCCACGCCACGCCGATCACCGGAATTCGGATCGCGGGGAAGATGTCGGTGGGCATCGTCAGCGCCGTCAGCGGCCCGAGGATGAGAATGGCCAGAGCCAAAACGATGAACGTGTATGGCCGTGACAGCGCGACTCGGACGAGCCAGATCATGGGAGGACACTCTCCGGAAAGATGCGCCTTGAGCAAGTGGGAACGAGCCAGTGAAATGCCATGATATGGCAGGACTGTCACCCTTTTCCCAGCCATGCATTATTGGCAAAGCTTCGGGTAGAACCAGATAAAGGAAGCGATGACCAAAACCCTTATCCGCTGCGTCTGGGCGGAAGGCGATCCGATCATGACCCGATATCACGACAAGGAATGGGGCGTGCCGGTTCATGACAGCCGCGCGCTATGGGAAATGCTGATGCTGGAAGGCTTCCAGGCCGGTCTCTCCTGGCGCACCATTCTGCACCGCCGCGAGGCTTTTCGCGCCGCCTTCGCCGGCTTCGATCCCGAGAAGGTGGCGCGTTTCGATGAAGCCGACATCACCCGTCTGATGACCGATGCCGGCATCATCCGCGCCCGCGCCAAAATCCTCGCCACCATCAACGGCGCCAAAATCTTCATCGCGATGCGCGATTCCGGCGAAGAGTTCGGCGAATGGGCCTGGGCGTTGGCTGGCGGTAAACCGATCAAGGGGACCGGCGATGTTTTGGCCAGCACGCCCCTATCCGCCGCCATCTCGGCCGCGCTGAAGAAACGCGGTTTCAAATTTGTTGGGCCGGTCATCGTCCATGCCTGGATGCAAGCCGTGGGCATGGTGAATGACCATGCACTGACCTGCTTTGCCCGCTCCCCTTAACGCCCTCGCCCTCCCCAGCCGGGCCGCCTGGCGCCAGGCCATCCGGATGACCTCGGCGGCGCTGCTCGCCTATGCCGCCACGGGCCTCGTTGGGCTGAATCACGGCTACTGGGCGGTCATAACCTGTTTGGTGATCGTCCAGGGCAGCCTTGGCGCCACCATCAGCGCCGGCCTCGCGCGCGTCGCGGGAACCGCTGTCGGCGCCATCGTGGGCGGGATCGGCGCGCTGGTGCCGCTAATGGTCCACGGGGTTCCCGAATGGGTCGTTCTACTGCTGGTCATCGCCCCGCTCGCTTTGCTCGCATCGTCGCGGGCGATTTTCAGGCTGGCGCCGCTCACCGGCGGGCTGGTGCTGTTGCTGGCCGGGTCGAGCAGTCTGGGCTTCGCGCTTTCGCGCATCGCCGAGATTGCCTTGGGCACGGTTATCGGTGTGCTGGCCTCGCTGTTTGTGTTGCCCGAACGTGCGACCGCGATTCTGGCGGAGCGCGCCGCGTCACTTCTGGAACAACTCGGCGCTTATACGGTGGTGCTGCTTTCACCGGACAACGCACAGGCGCATGAGCGCGCCGCCTTGAAAATTCGCGGCGGCTTCGCGCTGCTCCAGAATGACCTGAAGGAGGTGGAGAACGAGCGTAGCGCCCATCTGTTGCGGAGCGATCCTTTCCCCGAGCGGCTATCGCGGCATCTGCAAAGGCTGCGGACCGATGTGAACATGCTCGGACGCTGTTCGGCTTCCGAGGGCAAAGAATTACATGCCGAGCTGGCGGAACAGATCAGGCGGTTGTTTGAAAGCTATGCTGCGGTTTTGCGTCATCGCGCAGCCTTGCCGCCAGGGCAGCATTTGGATGACGTAATGCTGGGCAACACTTCCGATACCCCGCTTGGATTCGCATTGCTGACATTGCAGGCGGAATTCAAGGCGCTGCGTGAGACGCTGGAGCAATGGGAAAACCCATCTTCGTCCCTCCCGCTTTCATAAAACTGCCGCATTCGCTATCACCCGCGCCTCAACTGGGTATCGGACTTTAAGAATGGCGCGCCAGAAGCATGGCCGTAAACTCGACGGCTGGCTCATCCTCGACAAGCCGCAAGGCATTACCAGCACCCAGGCCGTAAACAAGGTCAAGCGGGCGTTGGATGCGCAAAAGGCTGGGCATGGCGGCACGCTGGACCCGCTGGCGACGGGCATCCTGCCGATTGCGCTGGGGGCGGCGACCAAAACCGTGCCCTATGTGATGGATGGTACCAAACACTACCATTTCACCCTGTGCTTCGGCGAGGCGCGCGATACCGACGACGCCGAGGGTGCGATAACCGAAACCAGCCCGCACCGGCCAAGCAATGCCGAGATCGAGGCGGTGTTGCCGCGTTTCCGGGGCCTGATCATGCAGGTGCCCCCGGCCTT
>JAMFRY010000232.1 GCA_026225015.1 Alphaproteobacteria bacterium | reverse complement strand
CATAACCGCCATAGAGATCGAGCAGACCGCCGCCTTCTACAATGGTACCAAGCGCGGCGCCGCCAGACTCTACGTATTGTGAGCCAAAGATAACGTCGAGTTGCGTTGTGCCGTACACATATTGCACCCCACCCGGATAAACATGGCCGTTATTGCCCTGGCCGCCCGCAGAGACCGTTTCAATCCCACCGGAGTAGACGTACGGCGTGGACGACTGGCCACCGCTTTCGACATATTGCCGTCCGCCGAAATAGATGTTGGTGTACAACGTCGCGCCGGTGACATCCTGTTTGCCGCCATTGTTAAGAACGGTGTCTTCAGCAAAACCAATTTGGCCGACATTGGAATAGCCATTTGAAGCAACCGTGGTGTAATAATCGACGCCGCCTGATGCGACGAAATCTTCCCCGCCACTGTACACCTGGGTGTAATTGGTTACGCCTCCTGCATAGACCACGATCAAGCCATAGACGCCAAAATCGATCGCGCTGTTCGGGGCGTATACGTAATAGGTTTGGCCTGCACTAATGATCGTCACGACGAATCCTCCTCAATGGCAACAACGGCGCAGCCACGCGCACTGGCAGAGATGCGCAACCATTCGCGCCGCGACCGTCTAAGCGCCACGGCGACTAAGTGAGACGCCTTTTTGATCGTGCTTATCCAGGCAGTATAGTGACTAGGTGAAACGGTAACTACGTGAAACGCTATCCGTGGTCTCTTGAAAATTGTTGTACGTTCAGAACCGTCATTCGTCCACCACCACCGCCCTTAACTTGTCTTAAATTGTTCGCCGAACGATTGCGATTGCACGTTTGTACCGAGAGCAACGAATAAAACTTGCTGTAGTATACGCAACGTGAAAGAAATTGCACGTTTAAGTTACATTACCCGATCATTAATTTACGTGCAAGTAGTGCGATGCAAGCCAAATGCACAATACAAAGCCGCATGGGATCTGACCCATCCACCCCGTCGCGGCAGCGCAGGCCGCATGCGAGAGTCAGTCTCAGCGCGAAGTGGTATTGAATTAAAATCAGAAGAAGCCGCATTTTGAAAAAAGGCTAGCGGCCTGCGCGGCGCAAAATCAATGTCACCTTTGCGCCCGGATTTTTAAGCGCTCGTGGGCGAGATTAAGAAACTTTTCGCCTAATACAAATCAAAATATTCATTCGTCTCGGCCGCAGGGATCTCATCGCGCAGGCGGCGCAGTTCCGCGGCTTTAACGGTCAGGAACACTTTCACAAATTCCGGGCCGAGCCATTCGGCAAGCGCGCTATCACCGGCAAGGGCGGCGAGGGATTCATGCATCTCGGTCGGAAGTTTGGCGAAAGACGGATCGTTCTCCTTCAGCCCCGCCCGCTCCGGCGCCAGCTTTGCTTTGGCTTTGACGCCCAGCAGTCCGGCGGCGATCGTGGCGGCGGCGGTGAGATAGGGGTTGGAAAGCGCCGATGGCACGCGGACCTCCAGATGCTGGCGCCTATCCTTGCTGGCCTTAATCCGCACGGAAGCGGAACGATCCTCCACGCCCCAGGAGATATTGCTGGGCGCAAAGGTGGCGGGGCGGATGCGGCGGTAGCAGTTCGGCGTCGGGTTCCAGATCGCCTGCGCGGCCGGAGCATGGTGAAGAATGCCCTGCACGAAGCTTTGCATCAGCCCGCTCATGCCGTCTTTGTGCGATGGGTCCAGAAAGAGGTTTTTGCCGGTTTCCAGATCGTACAGCGATACATGGAAATGCGAGCAGGAGCCGGCCATGCCCTTATAGGGCTTGGTCATGAAGGTGGCGAGCAGGCCTTCGCTGCGCAAATATTCCTTTACCGTGTTCTTGAAAACAAAGGCGCGGTCGGCGGCGGCGATCCCGTCCAGCGCCGCGAAATTCAGCTCCCATTGGCCGGGGCCGAACTCGCCATTGCCCGTGATCATCTCCACGCCGCTTTGTTCCAGCACCCGCATCAGCCGGTCAAATTGCGGAAAGCGATGCGCAATGGCGGTGACGAAAATCGGCTGGCCGGAATAGATCGGCTGCCGGGTTTGCAGATCGACCACGTAGAATTCGTATTCATGGCCCATTTTAACGCCGTAGCCGAGTGCTGCGGCGGCAGCGAGCACGTTTTTCAGCACTGTGCGCGGCGCCGCGTGTTGCGGGCTTCCGTCATACCATTTGGTATCACAGATCACGCGGGCGGTGTTGGCGAGCCAGGGGACATTGCTGACGGTAGCGGGGTCGGGGACCATCAGGCAGTCGGCGAAATTGATATCCTCGTTATAGCCGGTACCGGCGATGGGCAGGGAGTTGGTATCGAGCGTGACGGCGCCGCCATACAGGTTGAGGCCGTTCAGCGTATAATCCTCGACATGGCCGATCGGCACGGTTTTGCCGCGCGAGAGGCCGGCCAGGTCCGGCAATTCGAAGCGGACATATTCGACCGAATTTTCCCGCAAGTCCTGAGCAAAATCCCTTGCGGTTTCCGGGGTGTGGCGGAAATAGGCGGCAGAGGCTGTTGACATCACTGGCTCCCCATCGGCTCGTTTGCCAGAACATCTTCCGCAATATCCAGGAAATTTGCAAAAATCCGGTGCGCGTTGGATTTGAGCTCGCCGATCCCGGCATCAACCTCCTGCTGCAGCGCCGGCAAGGCGCCGGGACCTTTCACCCGTTCCAGCGCCGCGGCGTATTCCGGCAGGGCGCCCCATTCGGCGGCGGTGGTTTCGGTCAGCTCCATGTGGAATTGCAGGCCATAGGCATGCCGGCCGATCGCAAACCCCTGCACGGCGCAGCCCGCGCTGCTGGCGAGCAGCCGCGCCCCAGCCGGGAGCCGGCTCACCTCCGCGCCATGCCATTGGAAGCAGGTGCAAAGTTCGGGAACGTTTTTAAAAATCGGGTCGGACACATCTAAGCGCACCTTGCTCATGCCGACTTCCGAGGGCCCGGTCATCAGCCTGGCCTTGCCGCCCATCGCCTCGGCCAGAAGCTGGTTGCCGAGGCACATGCCAAGATAGGGCCGGCCGGCGCCCACCCAGGCGCGGATCGCGGCTTTTTCGTCGCGCAGCCAGGGGAATTTGTCCTCCTCCCAAACATCCATCGGCCCGCCCATCACCAGCAGGATGTCGAAATCATCGAGGCGCGGGATCGGCTCGCCCGCATCGAGTTCGACCTGCTGCATGGTGCAACCGCGTATGGCCATGATGTCACGGAAACTGCCGGGATGTTCGGAGGCGACATGCTGAAAAACGAGAATTCTCATTTGGGCTCCAGGGTTCGAGGTATTCACCTCTATAAACATCCGTTCTTACCAAGAAATCCGGGAAGGCGAAGGGATTTTGGCGTGATATTAAGGCAGCATTAAGCGGGGGATGGTCAAAACGCCTCGTTCCCCGTGCCGCGAGTTGCTCTCCCGGCCGGGCGTGGAGATCGGTTTGGCTTGGTTTAGCGCCCTTATTTCGCAGTTAAGCGACAGAAATTGGATCGGACCCGCCATCGGCGCGGGTTCCGCCGGTTTGGGCATGGTGCTGGGGGAATTTACCCTACGGAAAGCTTTTAGCCAGAAAATTTTTGGGCGCGGTGGCGCAGACGAGGCTAGGCGGCAATGGGCGCGCCGGCTGGCCGATGCCTCCTTCGACGGGCTGTTGATCCACCGCAACGGCACGATTTTGCAAATGAACCGGGCGCTGGTGCGGATGCTGGGCTATCGGGAAATGGATTTGCTGGGAACCCATTTTTCAAATCTGGCGCATCCCTCGCAAATGGCCGATTTGCGGACCGAGCTGGAAGCGCCGGCCCCGCAAACTGCGGAATTCACCCTGCAGCACGCCGACAAGAGCCAGCGTTTTGTGGAAATGGCGAGCCATACGCTGGAATTCGAAGGCCTGCCGGCGACCATCAGCGCGATCCGCAACCTGACGGCGCAAAAAGCCCTCGAGGCGCGGCTTGCGCATCTGACGCATAATGACGCGCTGACCGGCCTTTCGAATCGCGCGATGTTTACCGAAAGGCTGGAGGAGGCGGTGAGCCGCAATGATCAGGCCGGCGGCACCACCGCCGTGATGACTCTGCAAATTCCGGGTTTGAAAGCAATCAACGCGCAGCTCGGCCGCCATATTGGCGATACGCTGCTGCGCCAGATCGCGCACCGGCTGAGGGCCATGGCCGATGAGGCCGATACCGTGGCCCGGCTCAGCGGGGACAAGTTCGGCGTCGTGCAGCCGCATCAAGGCGCGCCGAACCGCACGGCGGCGCTGACCAGCCAGATCAAAACCTCGATGCAGGAGCCCTTTATCGTGGAAGGCAAGGCGGTGAAGGCAAGGATGTCGATCGGCATCGCCATCTATCCCGAGCATGCAGCCACCGCCGAAGGGCTGCTGAACGCCAGCGGATTTGCTCTGAGCCAGGCCGGGGAGAGCGGCGCGCATATCTTCTCCCATGCCGAGGCCGCCGCTGCGGGATTTGGCAGCCCCAACCACAGCGCCGCTGCCGAGCAGGTGGCCCCTCTGCATGCAGCCAGTCTACAGGCGAGCAGTCCGCAGGCTTCGGCCTTCACCGTGGCGACGCTGGGCGCTCCCGGCGTCACCCCGCTGGGGGGCACCCCGCCGGGCGGCTGGACGGTCAAGCCGAATTTGATCGCGACGCAGCGATAGCGTCCCGGCAAAGCAGGCGCTAGGCTGCACCCATGCCGATCCGATTGCTTGAGCCGCAGATTGTCAACCGGATCGCCGCCGGCGAGGTGATTGAACGCCCGGCCGCGGCGGTGAAGGAGCTGGTGGAAAACGCTTTGGATGCAAAAGCCCGGCGGATCGAAGTGATTCTCGCGGGCGGCGGGATTACGCGAATCGAAGTCATCGATGACGGCGCAGGCATTGCGGAGAACGAGCTGGCGCTGGCGACCCTGCGGCATGCGACCTCGAAACTCGACGATGAGACCCTGGTGCGCATCGCGACATTGGGGTTTCGCGGGGAGGCCTTGCCCTCGATCGGCGCGGCGGCGAAGCTCACGCTGATCAGCCGCCCGCAAGGCCAGGAGTGCGCCTACAGGATCACGGTTGCGGGCGGCAGCGTCAGCGCGGTGGCGCCGGCGGCGGCGGCGTTCGGGACCCGCGCGATCGTCGAGGATTTGTTCTACGCCACGCCGGCGCGGCGGAAGTTTCTGCGCTCGGTGCGCGCGGAGACGGATGCGGCGGAGCGGGCGGTGTGGCGGCTGGCTTTAAGCGCGCCGGAGGTGGCGTTCCGGCTGGTTTCGGATGAACGGGTGATGTTCGACCTGCCGGCGCAGGATGTGGCAACGCGGGGAAGGGCCCTGTTCGGGCGCGATACGGCTTCGGGATTGCTGGAAATTTCGGCCGAACGCGAGGGTGTAAGTTTGCGCGGGCTGATCGGACCGGCCTCGCGCTCACGCGCCACCACCGCGCTGCAGAGCTTCGTGGTGAATGGCAGGCCGGTACAGGACCCGCTGCTTAAAATGGCGCTGCGGCTGGCCTATCGCGATGTGATCGCCGCCGGCCGGCATCCGGTGGCGGCGTTATGGCTGGAACTGCCTTGGGATGCGCTGGATGTGAATGTGCATCCGGCGAAGACGGAGCTGCGCTTTGCCGACGCCAATGGGGTGCGCAGCCTGGTGATCGGGGCGGTCGGGCGGGTGCT
>JAMFRY010000231.1 GCA_026225015.1 Alphaproteobacteria bacterium | reverse complement strand
CCGCGCCATGCGCCATGCCTATTTGATGGGGGCAACCGAGCCCTTGATGTACCGGCTGGTGCCCGCACTCACCCGGCAGATGGGCCAGGCCTATCCGGAGCTGAACCAGGCCGAGGGTCTTATTGTCGAAACCCTGAAGCTGGAGGAAACGCGCTTCCGCGCCATGCTGGAGCGCGGGATTTTTCTCCTGAACGACGAGACGGAGAAACTCGGGGAAGGGCAACGTTTGCCCGGCGCGGTGGCGTTCAAGCTGTACGACACGTTCGGCTTCCCGCTCGATCTGACCCAGGATGCGTTGCGCGAACGGGGCCTGGAAGTGGATATCGACGGCTTCAATGCGGCGATGGCCGAACAGCGCGCCCGCGCCCGCGCCGCCTGGAGCGGCAGCGGCGAAGCGGCGACGGAGGGCGTATGGTTCGGGCTGAAGGAGAGGCTCGGGGGCACCGAATTCCTCGGCTACGCGACCGAGAAAGCCGAGGGCGAGATCACCGCGCTGATCGTGGACGGCCAACTGACCGATCAAGCCTTGGTTGGCCAGGAGGTGGCGATCCTGCTGAATCAAACACCGTTCTACGCCGAAAGCGGCGGCCAGGTCGGCGATAGCGGCACGATCACCGGCGGAGAAGAATTGCGGATCGCGATTTCCGACACGCAGAAGAAATTGGGCGATTTATATGTGCATCTCGGCCGGGTGGAAGCCGGCACAGCGCGCCTGGGCGAAGCCGTGGTTGCCGAAGTCGCGCATGAGCGGCGGAGCGGAATCCGGGCCCATCACTCGGCGACGCATCTGCTGCATGAGGCGCTGCGCCGGCATCTGGGTACACATGTCTCGCAAAAAGGCAGTTTGAACGCGCCGGACCGGCTGCGCTTCGACATCTCGCAGCCCCGTCCGGTAACGCCGGCGGAACTGGCCGCGGTGGAGCGCGAGGTGAATGAACGCATCCGCGAAAATGCCGAAGTAACCACCCGACTGATGACCCCCGACGAGGCGGTCAAACTCGGCGCCATGGCTTTGTTCGGCGAGAAATACGGCGACGAAGTCCGCGTGGTCGCGATGGGCGATAGCGGGGAGGCGCAGAAATCCGCTTATTCGATCGAGCTTTGCGGCGGCACCCATGTCGGCCGCACCGGCGATATCGGGCTGTTCCGCATCACCTCGGAGGGCGCGGTCTCGGCCGGCATCCGCCGGATCGAGGCGCTTGCCGGCGCCGCCGCGATTGCCGCCATCGAGGACGAATCGCGGTTGCTGGCAGAATCCGCGGCGGTATTGCGCGCGCCCGTATCCGAATTGCCGGCCCGCATCCTGACGCTGCAGGAAGATAAAAAGCGGCTGGAACGCCAGGTATCCGAATTGCAGAAAAAACTTGCCATGGGATCGGCCGGCCATGCGGTGGAAGAAATCGCCGGGATAAGATTCTCCGGCCGCAATATCGGCGATGTCACGCCGAAGGATTTGAAATCCGTCGCCACGGCGGTGCTGCAGGAGCTGGGCGGCGGCGTGGCGGCGCTTGTCGCTGTCAATGAGGGAAAAGCCAGCATCGTCGTCGGTGTCTCGCCCGATCTCACCCCAAAATTCGATGCCGTGGCCCTGGTGCGCGTTGCGGCGAGTGCCGTGGGCGGCAGCGGCGGCGGCGGCAATCGCGGCATGGCCCAGGCCGGAGGCCCCGACGGCGCCAGATGGGAGGACGCCATAAACGCCGTCCGCGACACCCTCTCCGCAACGTAGGATGGGTGAGCGTGGCGCTACCCATCGATTGCGCCCCTTGAGCAAGCAACGTAGGATGGGCTGAGCGCAGCGAAGCCCATCATTCACGCCCCTTGAGCTACCGCCCAACAGCGGCCACAAGCACTCCATGGCCCCTCCTTTATTACTCCTCCAAGATATCCGCCTAACCCTCGGCTCGATGCCATTACTCGATGGCGCCGGGATCGGCGTCGGCGCCGGAGAGCGAATCTGCCTGGTCGGGCGCAACGGCTCCGGCAAGTCCACCTTGTTGAAAATCGCCTCCGGGGAAATCGCCTTCGATGGCGGCACGCGCTTCCTGCAGCCTGGCACCACCATGCGCTACCTGCCGCAGGAGCCGGACCTGTCGGCCTTTGCCAACGTCATGGAATATGTCGAAGCCGGGCTAGGGCCGAATGACGATCCGTATCGCGCCCGCTATCTGCTGGAGCAACTCGGACTGACCGGCGCCGAAAAGCCGGAAAATCTCTCCGGCGGCGAGGGCAGGCGGGCCGCTTTGGCGCGCACGCTCGCCCCCTCGCCCGATCTGCTGCTGCTGGACGAGCCGACCAACCATCTCGATCTGCCGGCCATCGAATGGCTGGAATCGGAACTGCGGTCACTGAGGGCGGGCCTCGTGCTGATCAGCCATGACCGCCGCCTTCTGGAAAAACTCTCACGCAGCATCGTCTGGCTGGATCGCGGCCAGACCCGCCGACTGGACCAAAGTTTCGCGCATTTCGAGGCCTGGCGCGACCAGGTGCTGGAAGAGGAGGAGCGGGATTTCCACAAGCTCGGCCGGCAGATCGCGCGCGAGGAGGACTGGCTGCGCTACGGCGTCACCGCCCGGCGCAAGCGCAATGTGAAGCGCCTCGCCGATCTCGGCACGCTGCGGGCCCGCAAACGCGAGCACAACCATCAGGCCGAATCCGCGAAAATGGCCGCCAGCGATTCCGGCATCTCCGGCAAGCTGGTGGCGGTCACCAAGCATGTATCGAAATCCTTCGGCGGGCGCATGATCGTCGAAGACCTCACCACGCGGGTGCTGCGCGGCGACCGGCTCGGCATTATCGGGCCCAACGGCGCCGGCAAGACCACGCTGCTGAAACTGCTCACCGGCCAGCTCAAGCCGGATTCCGGCAGCATCAAGCTCGGCAGTAATCTAAACATCATCACCTTGGACCAGCAGCGCGCCGCTTTGAATTCCACCGCGACATTGGCTGATACCCTCACCGGCGGCAAAACCGACATGGTGCATGTCGGCGATCAGCAGCGCCATGTGATCGGCTATATGAAGGATTTTCTGTTCAAGCCGGAACAGGCGCGCACGCCGGTCGGCACCCTTTCTGGCGGAGAGCGTGGCCGGCTGCTATTGGCGGTTGCATTAGCCAAACCCTCCAACCTGTTGATTCTAGACGAACCGACCAACGATCTCGATCTGGAGACCCTGGATTTGCTGCAGGAAATGCTCAGCGATTACCCCGGCACCATCCTGCTCGTCAGCCATGACCGCGATTTTCTCGACCGCGTCGCCACCTCCACTTTGGCTGCCGAGGGCAATGGCAAATGGGTGGAATATGCCGGCGGCTATTCCGATATGCTGGCGCAGCGGGGCGACGGGGCAGCAATGGGGCCGGCGCCGGAGCGGCAAAAATCATCTAAATCGGCGCCCCGCCAGGCATTGCCGCAAACGGCCGGCGCAACGAAACTCTCCTTCAAGCAACAGCATGAGTTGAAAACGCTGGGCGGAGACATCGAGCGCCTGCAGGCGGAGATAAAGAAAACCGGGGCCTTGTTGGCGCAGCCAGGCCTGTACAATAAGGATATCATGACATTCAACGCGGCCAGCAACGCATTGGCCACCGCCAATGCAAAGCTTGCCGCCGCCGAGGAGCGCTGGCTCGCGCTGGAAATGCTGCGCGAGGCGTCCTGAGCGCATCCCGGCGCAATGCAATGATTTGTTCACGCCCGGCCCGGCACGCTTATGCTATAATGCCTTCAAATCATGGACTTAAACGGGGAACAGCATGCGCCTTCTTAACTTTATTTCGCTCGCTACCCTCGCCGTTGCGCCGCCGGCCGTGGCAGGCGCGCAAAGCGCCATCAACCTCAGCACCCTTAAAGTTCTGGCGCCATTCAGCGCGCTATTGGATACGCCCCAAGGCAAGGCGGCCCTTGCCAGTAATCTCAGCGTTACCGGCGCCATTCAAAATGGCACGTCCAGCCAACCAGGCCTGCAGAGTTTCGTCGCTGCGCAGGCCCAGGCGCTGAAAGACGGCACCATCACCGGCGGTAACGGCTATGGTCTGGCAGATGGGCTGGGGAGCAAACTTGGAATCGCCTATCAATCGCTTACCAGCGTCAGCAAACCTGGCCCCGGCAAGATGGTGCCGGATACGACCAACATATCCTCCAACCTCGCCACGCTCTTTGGCTATACCTCCGCACTCACCGGGCTGGATTCCAACTCCGCGAAATATTTCTTCGCCGATGAAACCGTGGTGAACAAAACCGCCAGCAAACCCGTCTCGCCGGAAGCGGCCGCAATAATTTCAGCCATAGGCGGCACCACCGATGTTTTCGGCAAAGCCTATGGTGACCCGGCCGGCGCCAAATCCGCCGATCCGTTGGGCGATTCCCGACCGTTCCAAACCGAACCCAAGATCACGAAATATTCCGATCCGGATTTCTTCGGCGATCCCTCGAACAACCAGGATTACCTCACCGGCCCCGCCCAGAACCTGATCAAAAGTCCGTCCTTCCCCAGCGGCCATACCACCTATGGCTATACGGAATCCTTGCTATTTGCCGTCATGGTGCCGGAGCGCTTTACCCAAATGGTCACGCGCGGCGCGGAATACGGCAATAGCCGCATCATTCTCGGCGCCCATTACGCCATGGACGTGATCGGTGGCCGCACCGTCGCGATTTACGACCTCGCCCATCTGCTGGCCGACAACCCAGCCTATCTCGGCCAAAAAGAGCCGAAAACCGCAACGATCAGCAATTTCCGGGTGACGCTGAAAGCCGCCAGAGCCGATCTGCGCAAAGCCTTGGAAAAAGCCAGTGGCGGGGAGCTCAGCGCCGGCGCTGCCGAGGATTCCAGCCGCTTCTCCAACCCGGCCGCCAATGAAGCCTTCTACGAATCCACCCAGACCTATGGCCTGCCGGTGGTCTACCCTGCCACGGCGGGCAAAATCGAAGATGTCGGCAGATTGGCGCCGGAGGCCGGCTATATTCTCACCGCCGCCTTTCCCAAACTGACATTGCAGAAAGCCGATAAAATCCTCACCGAAACCGAAGGCCCCGGCGGCGGATTTCTGGACAATGGCTCCAGCTTCGGCGTCTATTCACGGCTGGACCTGTATAAAGCCGGGCTGGTAGCGGAAGCGACCAAGTAGGGCGATTTCTCGTCAAATCAGCTCAAGCCGTAGTTCGCGACCGACGAGCGAGGCGGCGCGTTGCAGGGTTTCGATCGTCACGTTGCCCTGCGCCTTGAGGATACGATCTACCTGCGCCCGGCTGGTATGCATGAGTTCGGCGAGTTTGGCTTTGGTGATGCCCTGGCGCTCCATTTCCTGGGAAAGCTGCCAGGCGACAACCCGCGTGGTTGCTTTGGTGCGTGCTGCTTCGCGTATGCCGTCCTCACCCAAGAAGCTATCGAGCGATGTTCCCCAGTGCGGATTTTTCTCATTCATGCCTTCATCTCCTTCATTCGGTTACGCGCAAGCGCCAGGTCTCCGGCCGGGGTCTTCTGAGTCTTCTTGATGAAGCCATGCACGACGCCAATTCGCCCCTCGTCCACGAAAAATAAAAGTCGGGCAATCCGGCGACTCGGCAGGCTACTCCTCACGTCCCACAATCCCGCCCCAAGCGGGCGACAAAGCGGCATCCCGATAGGCCAGCCGAATTGTACCGTCGAAAGGTCTGTGCCGATCGCGCGCCGATCTTCGGGCGGCAGGCTTCTCAGCCAATCAAGAACGGGCTCAGTACCTCCTGACGTGCGATAGAAAAAAACAGGTATCTCGGTCAGGCGCGTGTCGGACATCCATCGTTACCGAAAGAGCGTATCATATATGATACATTCTTTCAAGCGGAAAACTTGTCAGGGTCATTCCGCCGCGATGGCGTGCGCCGGCTCCACTATTTCCACCGCCCGGGCCAAATCAACGGAAAGCAGGCGGGAGACGCCGCGTTCCTGCATGGTCACGCCGTAGAGCCGGTCCATGCGGGCCATGGTCAAATGGTGATGGGTGACAACCAGGAAGCGGGTGTTGGTCTGCTGCACCATATCTTCCAACAGCGTGCAGAAGCGCTCGACATTGGCGTCGTCCAGCGGCGCATCAACTTCGTCCAGCACCGAGATCGGGGCGGGGTTGCATTTGAACACCGCGAAGATGAGGGACAAAGCGGTCAGCGCCTGTTCGCCGCCGGAGAGCAGCGATAGCGTGCTGAGCTTTTTGCCGGGCGGCTGGGCGTAGATTTCCAGCCCGGCTTCTAGCGGATCGTCGGAGCCGACCATGGCCAGATGCGCCTTGCCGCCGCCGAACATGCGCGCGAACAGGGTTTGGAAATGTCCGTCCACTTCCGTGAATACGGCGGAGAGGCGCTCGCGGCCTTCCCGGTTCAGATGCCCGATGGAGCCGCGGAGCTTGGCGATGGCGGAGCCTATCTCATCGCGCTCGCGCTCGATATCGGCGATGGCTTTCTCGGCCTCCTCGGCTTCGATTTCGGCGCGCAGATTTACCGGCCCCATCTCCTCGCGCTCGCGGGTCAGCCGCTCCCAGCGCCTGCGGGCTTTGTCCTCGGATTCCGCGTTCAGCTCCGACGGCGGGTCGGGCAAAGCGGGGTTGGCGCCCAGGCGCTCCAGAATGCGTTCGGCCACGGCGCCCCAGGCATAGTCGGCGGCGGTGATATTGCCTTCCTCGCGCGCCAGATTGACTTGGGCGGCCGAAAGCCCGGCTTCGGCGGCGCGGGCAAAGCGGGTTGCCGCGTCGGCGGCGGTTTGGGCGTTGTGTAGGGCTTCGGCGGCGCGGCGATGCGCGGCCTCGGTAGCGCTCAAATGATCCAGCGCCTCGCGGCGAGCGGCGGCCGCGGCCTCGGGCGCAGCTAGAAGGGCAGACAGCGCCGCCTCGGCTTGCGCATGGCGCGCGGTGAGATCGGTCAGCCGGTCCGCGGCATTGCTGCCACGCTCCTGCCAGTCGCCGCGCTCGCGATCCAGCATTTCCAGTCTTTTGGTTCGTGCCGAATCGGCAGTCTTCAACGATTCGAGTTTTTGACGCGCGGCGGATTCAACCTGCCTTGCCTGGCTGAGCCTTAGCCGGGCCTGTTCGACGGCGGCGCGGGCTGCGCCGATATCGGCCAGGCTTTCCGCGCCGGCGCGAACCTGTTTGAGCACGCTATCGGCTTCCGCGGCTTCGGCGGCCAGCTGGTCGCGCTGGGTCTGCGAAGCTGCCGCCTTGGTAGCAGCGCGATCGGCCTCGGCGGTCAGGCGCAAGGCCTCGCTCCGGGCACGATCGAAGCGCTGCTCCGCCTGCCGCCTTGCTTCCCGCGCTGCCTGTTCCACGGTTCTGGCTTCACGCTCGGCGGTTTCTGAAGCGCCTTTGGCTGCGCGGGCCGAATCGCCGGCGGAGCGAGTCGCATGGCGATCTGCTTCCAACGCCGCCAGCCGGTTGCGTTGGGCCAGCCGCACCGCAGCCTCCGATTTGGCGCCCTCGCGCACCGTATAGCCATCCCAGCGCCAGAAGCTGCCGGAGCGCGACACCAGAATCTGCCCCGGCGTCAGATTGCCCTGCAGAACATCGCCATCCGCCCCATCCGGCAGGAGCAGGATATGCGAGAGCGCGCGGGTCAGCGCCTCTGGTCCCTGCACCAGATTGGCGAAGGATTTCAGCGGCACGACGCTAAGATCAAGCGGCGGCAGTTTGCGCCAATGCCGCGCCGCCTGCGGCTCGGCGGAGGCGGATAATTCCTCGCGCAGCGCAGCACCCAAGGCCGCCTCAAGCCCCGGTGGCACGGTCAGCGAATCCAGGATCGGCGCCGATTCGCGGCCGAATTTCTGCGCCAGCAGCGCCGCGAGCGCGTCATATTCCGTCGCGATCCTGGTGGCGGCGGCCTCGGTGGCGGCGGCTTCGGCTCTGGCGGTGGCCAGCGCGGCCTCGGCGGCGGCGCGCCTGGATTCGCTTTGGGTTACCGCTTCGCGGGCAGACAGCAAGGCGGCTTCGGCGGCGGCGCGCTCGGTCTCGGCGTCGGCCAGTTTTTCGGCCGGAATCAGCACGGCTTTTAATCGCTGCAACTCAGCTTCGATCTCGCCAAGCCGTGTATTGGCGCGTTTGGCGCGGGTTTCTGCCTCCGCCAGAGCGCGCCGCGCCGATTCCGACTCGGCAGCGATTCGCGCGGCATCCTCGGTCAAGCGATTCGCGGCCGCTTCCGCTTCACGCATCGCCTCAAGCGCTTCATCCTCGGCAATCCCAGCTTGCGCCAGCGCGGCGGGCGCACCGACCAGCTCGGTGAGCAACCTGGATTGTTCCTCATCCAGCCTGGCCTGCGCGGCTTGCGCATCGGCCACCAGCCTGGTGGCGTGCAGGTGGTCGCGGGCCAGTGTTTCCACCCGCGTCCGGGCTTCGGTAAGGGCGGCGCGGGCGCGGGTTTCCGCTTCGGCCGATTGTTCCTGGGCGATGCGCGCCCGCTCCAGCGCGGTGCGCGCCTCCGCTTCGGTGCTGCGCAAAGGCGGCAGCGCGGCTTCGGTCTCGGCGGCTTTCGCGGCTGCGTCCGCCGCCGCGATTATGGCTTGCCGCACCGCCGCTTCCGCCAAGGCGTAGGAAGCTTGCGCCGCCTCTCGCGCGGCTTCGGCGGCCGCGCGCTGGATGGCGAGCAGCTCCGCCTCGGCGGCGCGAATGGCACCCGAGAGGTTGCGGTAGCGGCTGGCTTGCCGCGCCTGGCGCTGCAAATCTTGCCGCCTGGCCTCGATCTGACTCTTCAAATCCTCGGCGCGGGAGAGATTCAGCTCCGCCGCGCGTAATTTCAGTTCCGCCTCATGCCGGCGGGCATGCAATCCGGTGATGCCGGCGGCTTCTTCCAGCAAGGCCCGGCGCTCATCGGGCCGTGCATTCACCAGCGCGCCGACCCGGCCCTGGCTGACCATGGCGGAAGCCCGCGCGCCGGAGGCGAGATCGGCGAACAGGGTTTGCACATCCCGCGCCCGCGCCTCCTTGCCGTTCACCCGGTAGGAACTGCCCGAACCGCGTTCGATTTTCCGGCTGATCTCCAGATCCGCCTGCTCATGGAACGGCGGCGGCGCCAGGCCGGCAGTGTCCTCCAAGGTGAGCGTCACTTCCGCCAGATTGCGGGCGGCGCGGCCGGCGGTGCCGGCGAAAATCACATCCTCCATTTCCACGCCGCGCATATTGCGGGCATTGGCCTCGCCCATCGCCCAACGCAGCGCCTCGATGACATTGGATTTGCCGCAGCCATTCGGCCCCACCACCCCGGTCAGGCCGGGCAGGATTTCCACGGTGGTAGGATCGGCAAAACTCTTGAAGCCGGCGATCCGGAGGCGGGCGAAACGGGCGGGCAATCGCTTGGTCCCTTAAGCGGCGGCGGCTTTGGTGACGAGCGCGGCGAAATCCGGATATTCCAGAGCGCCAGGGTAGAGTGTGCCGTTAATGATGAAGCTGGGCGTGGAGCTTACGTTATGCATCTTCTCGGCCTCCTGCTGACCATCCAGAATGAATTGTTGCAGCTTGTTGTTAGCGAGTGCTGCATTGTAATCGGCGCGCGGCATGCCGGCCAAGGCGGCATATTTGTAGATCGACTCGGTGTAGTTGATGCCTGGCGTGAACGCCCAGTCATCCTGGCTGGCGAACAGCGCCTCGATGAACGGATAATATTGGTCCGCCGGCAGGCTGCGCGCCACCTGGGCGGCCATCAGCGCGACCTGATCGAGCGGGAAGTCCTTATAGATGATTTGCAATTTGCCGGTATCGATCAGCTTCGGCTTCACCTGCGGCATGGTGACGGTGGCAAAATGCGCGCAATGCGTGCAGGTGAGCGAGAAATACTCGATCGCCTTCACCTTGGCCTCGGGCGAGCCCACGGAACGCTGAGCGAAGGGCGAATTGGGGCCGGCGTCATCGGCCAGCGCCAAGCCTGAAAAGGCGGACGTTAATGAAACAGCACCTACAAGCTGTAGTATGGAACGGCGGCTGATCTGCATATTTTCCTCTACATGTAGTGTAGTCGATTTTCGGGGGGTAAGTCGAATCGTATATCAGCCCTTGCTCCGGATGCCCTGGTAGAGCCGGGCCAGCGCTTCCCCCAGTTCGCCTTCCGGAAGGGTTTGTGGTGGCGAGATGGGCGCCGATGGCCTTCTCGATATCGCCGGCGCGGCCACCGCATTGGTCGGGGCCTGCTGCATGAAGCGCAACCGTTCCACCATTGCCGAGCCAATGCCAAGGTTGAGCCGCTGGAGAATGGCAGGGGCGCTCAACTGCAATTCCATCGCCACTGGCCCGGAACAGGCTAACGTAAGCGTACCGGCGGCGAATTTCACCGGCGCGGCGCGGGCTGCGAGATGTGGCCCGGCGAGCGTCGGCCAATCGGCCAGCAATTGCGCCGCGGCCGGCGCGCGTTTGCGAAATGCCGGACGCAATACCGGCGCCAATAATGCCGCGATGCCGCGCGGGGCAAAACTGCGCGGCGGTTCCGGCAACGCGACCTTGCCAACCTTCAGCCTCCCGGCATTGCCTGCCGGCTGCAAGGCAGGCACATGCTTTTTCTGTGCTCGATCCCGCTTTGCCGCCATCCGCAAACGAACTCCTTCACTGGTATGCTAGGCACCGGCGGCATTTGCCTTGGCGCTCCGCCCCCGGTTTTCGCGCCGACCCCTACCATGTCTGGCTCAGCGAAATCATGCTGCAGCAGACCCAGGTTGCCACGGTGATCCCATATTACGCGAAATTTCTGGCCGCGTACCCCTCAATTTTCGAACTCGCCGCTGCGCCTGTGGAAGAGGTCCTCGGGCTTTGGGCGGGGCTTGGCTATTATGCGCGTGGCCGCAACCTGCATGCCTGCGCCGTAAAGATCAGCCGGCGTGGCGGGTTTCCGGCGAGCTATCACCAATTGCTGGAACTACCGGGCATCGGCCCCTATACCGCCGCCGCGATCGGCGCCATCGCATTCAATATTCCGCTGCTGCCGGTAGATGGCAATATTGAACGCGTCGCTGCCCGGATTTTTGCGATCACTGAGCCGATTCCCGCCGCCAAGCCGATCATTGCCAAAGCTGCCGGTATGTTCCTGAACGACCCGGCCGCCCGGGCGGCGCCCGGCGATTTCGCGCAGGCGCTGTTCGATCTTGGCGCCACCCTTTGCACCCCGCGCAACCCGGCCTGCGCCTTATGCCCTTGGAACCAACCCTGCCAGGGGCGCAAACAGGGTATCGCCGGCAGCCTGCCGGTACGCAGCGCAAAACCGCTCCGGCCGAAACGGCAAGGCGAGGTTTATGTGCTTCTGGACCACTCGAACCAGGTTTTTCTGGTCCGCCGCCCCGATAAAGGCCTGCTGGGCGGCATGCTGGCTTTGCCGGAAACACCGCCCAGCGCGGCCGACTGGCGCATCGCCGGCAGCATAGCGCATGTTTTCACGCATTTCTCCCTGACCCTCACGGTCCATCTGGCGCGAACCAAAACCTTGCCCGAAGGCCTGGCTGCTCCCGCCGCGACCGCTTCTCTTCCCTCCGTCATGCGCAAAGCCCTCAACGCCGCGCTTGACGCCCAGCATGCAGCCGGGGAAAGCTTCGCGGATGCTTAACACTCCTGACCCGCATGACGGCATTCTGGCGATCGACACCCATGTGGATATTCCCTGGCCAAACGGCCCCAGCCCGTTCGAGGACGGCTCGCGCTGCGTCGATTTGCCGAAACTGAAAACCGGCCGCATCGCCGCCGTGTGTTTCGCGGCCTATGTGCCGCAGGCGGCTCGTACCGAGGCCGGGCATCAGGCGGCGGCCACCCGCGCCCGGCGCATGCTGGAAGCCATCGCCGCCATGGCGCCGCCCGACGGCTCCGGCGGCGTATTGGCCACGACAGCCGATGCGATCGAGGCCGCCTTTGCCGCCGGCAGAACCGCCATCATCCCGGCCATCGAAAACGGCTATGCGATCGGCAAGGACATTCTGCTCCTGGACGAATTCGCCGCCCGCGGCGTGCGCTACATCACTTTGACCCATAACGGCCATAATGAAATCGGCGACGCCGCCATTCCACGCAAGGACCTCGGCGATTCCGAAGTGGAACATCGCGGCCTTTCCGCCTTCGGCGTCACGGTCGTCAAACGCATGAACGCGCTTGGCATCCTGGTCGATATTTCGCACAGCTCGAAAACCTCGATGCTGCAGGTGACTCAGCTATCGCGCGCGCCGGTGCTCGCCACCCATTCCTGCATCCGCGCACTTTGCGATCATCCGCGCAATCTCGATGACGAACAATTGCTTGCTTTGCGCGATACTGGCGGCCTGGCGCAGATCACCATCGTCTCGAATTTCCTGCGCCCACGCGCCCGCGCCCAGGACCTTACCACCGCCGATATCGCGGATCATATCGATTACGCGGTGCAGAAGATCGGGATCGACCATGTCGGCATCGGCACCGATTTCGACGGCGGCGGCGGGGTGAGCGACTTTCACAACGCCGCGCAATCCCCGCGTTTGACCCGCGAACTCGCCCGCCGTGGTTATGGCCACGAAGCTTTGCAACAAATCTGGGGCGGAAATTTTTTACGGCTGCTCAGAAAAGCGGAGGCGATAAAGCTTTAGAACTCGGGCTCGAAATTCATGGCAACGCCGTTGATGCAGTAGCGCAGGCCGGTCGGCGGCGGGCCGTCTTCGAAAACATGGCCCAGATGCCCCCCGCATTGGTTGCAATGCGCCTCGATGCGGATCATGCCATGGGCGCGATCTACCGAGGTCCCGATTGCGCCTTCCACCGGGTCGTTGAAACTCGGCCAGCCGGTGCGGCTGTCGAATTTGGCGCCGGAGATAAATAATTTCTGCCCGCAGCCGGCGCAAGAGAATGCGCCGCGCCGATGCTCATGCAATAACGCGCAGGTGCCGGGCCGTTCGGTCCCATGGCCGCGCAGCACGTAATATTGCTCCTCGGTCAGCAAGGCGCGCCATTCTGCATCGGTGTGGGTTACAGGAAACGCCGTGTCGGTTGTGCTCATCTGTGCTGCTCCCTGATCAGTGCGCGCCGGAGTACATTCGGCGCTCAGACAGGCTATATAGGGTTCAACCTGCCGCCCCCAAGCAAAAAGGTATTCGCCATGTTCGCACCCCGTCATGCTTCCCGTTTGCTGCCAATATGTGCGGCCGTGCTGGTGATGCTCGGCCTGGCCGCCGGGCTGGCGCCGCACCATGCTGCCTTTGCCGAGCAACCAAGCGGGCCAGTGCCGGCCCCAAAATTCGACCCCGCCGATCCCGCCGCTTCGGAGACCGCCACGCTTTCCGGCGGCTGCTTCTGGGGCGTGCAAGGCGTGTATGAGCATGTGAAAGGCGTCGCCAAGGTCTATGCCGGCTATACCGGCGGCGCGGCGGGCAGCGCCGCTTATGAAACCGTCAGCACCGGCGCCACCGGCCATGCGGAATCCGTGCAGATCACCTTCAACCCGCATGTCATCTCCTACGGGCAGATCCTGCAAATCTATTTCTCGGTCGCGACCGACCCCACCGAGCTGAATTATCAAGGCCCCGATACCGGCACGCAATATCGCGGCGAAATCTGGGTTGCTTCGCCGTTGCAGCAGAAGATCGCCACCCTCTACATCGCGCAGCTCACCGCCGCGCATGCATTCGGCGCACCCATCGTCACCCGCGTCGACCCCGCCAAGGGATTTTATAAAGCTGAGGATTATCATCAGGACTTTTTGGTGCGTAACCTCGACTACCCCTACATCGTCATCAACGATCTGCCGAAGGTGCAGAATCTTGAGAAGTTTTTTCCCGCACTCTATCAGGTGAGCCCGGTGACGGTGTTTCCGCAAAGCTGAGGATTGGTGGTGCTGAAATATTTCCTGGTGATGTCGCTTGCGCTCGGTTTAGGCGGATGCGGCCTGGCCGCGGCGCCATGCCGTATCGCCTCAGCTGGCATCAAGATCATACCGGTCATCGGCCATCCCGCCGCGGCCCCAACCGATGCCTGCGCGCGGGCGATCGATCCTTAAAACTAAAGCCCCGCCAAAAACCCGGCGAGATTCCGGAACGACAGATTGTTGAGATGGCGCGGGATGATGTGGAGCGCGATTCCCGGCAGAAACCGCGTGATCGCGGCGGCGGTTTCCTCCGGCGGCGCCGGCGAGGTAGCGCTTTCGCTCATCACGATGGCCGCAATCTCGCCGCGCCGCAGCAGCGCCTCCGCGGCGGTGAGCGTATGGCTGATGGCGCCGAGATAGGAGCCCGTAACCAGCAGGACCGGCAGTTTCTGATTGGCGATCCAGTCGCGCACAGTAAAGGCCGCACCCAGCGGCGCCATTGCCCCACCGACACCCTCCACCAGCACGATGCCAGGCGCGGCGCGAATGGCGGCGCGGCAGAATTTCAGGACGTCCCGTAAGGATAGCACGCGGCCTTCGCGCGCGGCGGCCATGTCTGGCGAGAGAGGGGCTGCATACCGCCAGGGCGCGATGGCGGCGATGGTGTCGGCGGTTACCTTCTTGCCCATCGCAGCCAGCAATATCGCCGCATCGCTGTCCCACGGCAATGCGGGGTCATAGCCGCTCATCACCGGCTTGATCGCGCCGGCGGCCAGGCCGCGCTCGCGCAGGGCGCGGAGGATGCCGGCGGTGACATAGGTTTTGCCCATATCGGTGCCGGTCGCGGTGACAAACAAGGCTTTCATCTGGGCATCATCCGCATCTGCCGCCACTATCCGGCGCGGCTCTTCCCACGCTTGAAGCATGAGTTTAGCTTGGGCCGCAATTGAGTCGCGTATAAGGAATGCCGAATGTCCGCTACGACCCTGGATTCGCCCGCCAAGACCGCCGCTCCGCGCTGGAGCAGCGATGCGGTGGCGGCGCTGCTGGCGCTGCCCTTTCCGGAGTTGATGTTCCGCGCGCAATCGGTGCATCGGGCGCATTTTAACCCGGCGGAGGTGCAAATCTCCACGCTGCTTTCCATCAAAACCGGTGGCTGCCCGGAGGATTGCGGCTATTGCCCGCAGGCTTCGAGTTACGAGACCGGCACCAAGGCCTCCAAACTGCTGGCGCTGGACACCGTGCTGGCGGAGGCGCGCGCGGCCAAGGAAAAGGGCGCGCAACGCTTCTGCATGGGTGCTGCCTGGCGCTCGCCGAAGGACCATGACCTCGAAAATGTCTGCACCATGATCGAGGGGGTGAAGGCGATGGGGCTGGAGACCTGCGTGACGCTGGGCATGCTCTCCGCCCCGCAATCGGATCGGCTGAAAGCGGCCGGGCTGGATTACTACAACCACAACCTCGACACCTCGCCCGAATATTACGGCAAGGTGATCACCACCCGGACCTATCAGGATCGGCTGGATACGCTGGAAAACGTCCGCAATGCCGGGATCAATGTATGCTGCGGCGGCATTGTCGGCATGGGCGAGGATGCGGCTGACCGCGCCGGGCTGATCGCCACCCTGGCCAGCCTGCCGACGCCGCCGGAAAGCGTGCCGATCAACGCGCTGGTTGCGGTGGAAGGCACGCCGCTTGCCGGATCCGAGCCGATCGACGCCATCGCGTTCGTCCGCGTCATCGCTGCCGCCCGCATCACCATGCCGACATCCTTCATCCGGCTTTCCGCCGGGCGCGAAGCGATGTCGGACGAGGCTCAGGCGCTTTGCTTCCTGGCTGGCGCCAATTCCATCTTCCATGGCGAGAAGCTGCTGACCACCAAAAACGCCACAGTGAACCATGACGAGGCGCTGTTTGAGAAGCTAGGCCTGCAACCTTTGGCCGGCTGAGGCGCCCCCGGATAATGCCAACCCGGCCGGATTGGCTGACGCTCGGCTGGAATCATGTCTGGCTGCCTTATGCCCAGATGCAAACAGCACCCTTGCCGGCGGCGGCGGTGCGTACCGAGGGCAGCAAAATCCACCTCGCCGGCGGCAAAATCCTGATCGACGGCGTCGCCTCCTGGTGGACCGCCTGTCACGGCTATAACCATCCGCATATCCGCGAAGCGGTGGCGCAACAATTGGAGCGCATGCCGCATGTGATGTTCGGCGGTCTGGCGCATGAGCCGGCCTACCGGCTCGCCATCAGGCTTGCGGCGTTGATGCCGCCGGGGCTGGAGCGGGTGTTCTTCACTGATTCCGGCTCGGTCGCGGTGGAGGTCGCCATCAAGATCGCCGTGCAGTCGCGCTTGAATCGTGGCGAGCGGGGGCGGACCAAGATTCTGGCCTTCACCGGCGGCTATCATGGCGACACGCTGGGTACCATGGCGATCTGCGACCCCGAGGAGGGCATGCACAGCCTGTTCACCGGCCTGTTGCCGGAACATCCGGTGATTCCGCTGCCGCGCGATAAAGCCAGTATTGCGGTGTTCGACGAATTCCTGGCTGCCAACGCGCATAGCCTCGCCGCCATTATTGTCGAGCCTTTGGTGCAAGGCGCCGGCGGCATGATCCTGCACGGCGCAGAAGTGTTGCGGCATCTGCGCAAGGCCGCCACCGAATACGGCCTGACCCTGATTTTCGATGAAATTTTCACCGGCTTTGGCCGCACCGGCAGCATGTTCGCGTTCCAGCAGGCCGATGTGGCGCCGGACATTATCACCCTTTCCAAGGCGCTGACTGGCGGCACGCTGCCGCTTGCCGCCACCATCGCCTCGGCCGAACTGTTCTCGGCCTTCCTTTCGGATAACCCTGACCATGCCTTGATGCATGGGCCTACCTTCATGGCCAATGCGTTGGGATGCGCTGCCGCCAATGCCTCGCTCGATCTGTTCGAATCCGAGCCGCGCCTGGCGCAGGCCGCAAGGATCGAAGCGCAGCTCGCCGCTGAACTGGAAATTTGCCGGGACTTGCCAAATGTCGCGGATGTCCGGGTCAAGGGCGCCATTGGCGTGGTGGAACTTGACAGCCTGCCCAACCCGGCGGAACTCCGCACAAGGCTTATTGAACATGGCGTCTGGGTCCGGCCGTTCGGCAAGATTGTTTATCTGACGCCGGCTCTAACGATCAGCCAGGAAGAACTGACGCAGCTCTCTGGCGCGATTGTTAAAGTATTGGAATAGTTCGTAGGGCGGGCGGAGGAGCCAAAGGTTCCAACAAAGCGCAGCTTTGTTGGAAAGGCTCCGGAGGGAACACCCGCCGTTTTGTGCCGGAAAATGGCGGGCGTTGCCCGCCCTACATCTAACGTGAATATGAACCCTTTGAAGAAGGTTATGGCAACGATGGACGCAAGGAATTTTCTGCATTTACGGCTGAAGGAACGCGCGCTGCATGGCCCTCACGTTACCGACAAAGAGCGGGTCGGGTTGAATGGGCGGATTGCCGTCCTCATCACGAATACTGTCGGCACCATGTGGTGTGCCTATGTCTTTGCGGCGATCGCTCTGGTCAGTCTGCCGGAGGCCATCAAAGGGGGCGTGGCGCCACTTATTGCGTGGGTCGCGCAGACATTCTTGCAGCTTGTGCTGTTATCGGTGATCATGGTCGGCCAAAAGGTATCCGCCGCGGCATCCGATAAGCAGGCGCTGCAAACCTATAACGATGCCGAAGCGTTGTTGAAGATTCAGGATGAGGTTCACCAACTGATCGAGCTAAACAATAATCTGACTGCGGAAATACATCGCGCGATTTGTACAAAGCAATTGCCCTCGTCCTAGAGCAATATGCGTTTAGATTGAGTCGCAGACTCAATCTAAACGCATGAAATTGCTCGCCAAAAAAAACTTAGAGCGGGTGCGTGATAACGCATCCCGCTCTAGAGGCAGGGACTTGGCTTGCAACCCAACATGGTATCTACGTTTGCTTCCGCTTTGCGCCAAACCGTGCCGTTCCAGGACAAAAATCGCGCGCCGAAAGCCATCGTTCGCTGGCCGCCGGTCTTTTGCCCCCTCCAACCCCGGCGATGCGAAAGCGCGCGCTTCAACGCAAAAAGGCGAAGGCGGCGGCGCGCTCGATACGGCAAGGGAGGAAGAAGCCGAAACCGCAGCCGGCCAATGGGCCTACCTCTCCAGCCAGTTCTCTACGCTGAGGCCCCGAATGCGATTGAACTCGCGCATATTGTCCGTGACGAGCGTGAGGCCTAGCGCATGGGCATGCGCGCCAATCAACAGATCGTTGAGTCCGATTGTCTGGCCCGCTGCCTCTAACGCCGAGCGGATGTCTCCATATTCCGAATCAGCCGGAACATCCAGAGGCAAGACCGGAATTGTCTCAAGCATGGCTTCCACCTTTGCAAGCAGCTTGGCCGATCCCTTTTTTGCGCAGCCGTAACGCAACTCGGCCGCGACGACGATACTGGTGCAAATATCTTTGGGATCGATTTGCTCGATGT
>JAMFRY010000027.1 GCA_026225015.1 Alphaproteobacteria bacterium | reverse complement strand
CTTAGCGGCGCGCAACCGGGCCGAAAAATATTGGGAAAATCCCTTGTCGGTCGCTCCAGTGCGTACTGGGCTCCTCATGCAGCCGCCCGAACTCCGTGCCCATATCGGCCCGTTGTTTTCTCCAGGCTAAATGTTTGGCTTGTGTGCCTCACCGATCGGGGCCGAAACCGGCAAGAATAAAATCGATGGCACTGCGTAACTTTGCCGTTGGTCGGCGGTCTTGAGCGTAGATCAGGTACATCGGCGTGGGCTTGTAAGACCATCCAGGCAATACGGGTTCGAGGCGGCCCGTCGCAAGATCGTCGGTGAGCAGCATCTCAGGCTGCATAGCGATGCCGGTGCCATGCAGGGCGGCGATGCGGAGGGCACCGCCGTGATTCGCCGTGAATCTACCCGCTACGGCACGACGCATATCGCTCCATCAGGCCCCGTCAGATGCCAGCGGTCGTGATGCCGCCAATATGCGAGGCCACGACATGAATGGGCGCTCAGTTGTTCAGGGGCCTCGGGGCGGCCGTGCCGGCTCAGATAGGAGGGAGCTGCCGCAAGAATACGGCGGTATGACCGCAACGGCCGTGCAACCAGCCCCGGTGCCGTGACCTCGCCGATTTGGATGGCTAGTTCATAGCCTTCCTCGATCAGATCGGGGGTGCGATTGTCCAGCGTCAATTCAATGCTGACGTCCGGGTGACGGTCCAAAAATTCCGTCAGCGCCGGTACAAGCCCCTCGCTGCCGAAACTGACAGGTGCCACCAATCTCAGCAGACCGCTCGGGTTGGCCTGGAGCTCAGTGGCGCTCGCCTCTGCCCGCTCCACCTCAGCCAGTGCCCGCTCGCAACGGTCGTAGTACAGGCGGCCGATCTCGGTCAGATGCTGCCGGCGCGTTGTCCGGTGCAGCAGTCGAGCGCCCAGCCGGCGTTCAATTGAGCTGACGTGTTTCGCGACCATGGTCGGCGAAACCTGGCTAAGCTCAGCGGCGGCGGCGAAACTACCGCACTTCACGACGCGCACAAACATAGCCATCCCGGCAAGTTTGTCCATGATTGCAAACCTCTTGGTTTGGAATATAGCAATCTACCGCCCATTTATCCCCGATGTAAACGATAGGACATTCCGCAATGCAGGCGCTTCATACCGGGGCGCCTCAAACAAAGGAACTGCCATGCCATCCATCCGAACGCAACCGGCGTCAACATTGAGGTGAGGCGGCTGCTGCCTCTGGTTCTGCGGCTGATCGCGCAAACTGAGGTGAACCCCTAACCCAGCCTTTCGCCGGTCAGCTTGGCCGAGCCGAATATACCCATTTTTACTTTGCCAGTGAGCTTCTCGGCATCGAATAAAATGTCGTATTTCAGCGTGATCTTCATCGGCTTTTCAACCTTCAGGTCGAACTTCGCCTGCGCGCCGGAGATCGTGCCGCTGAATGGCATCGACCCCTCCGGACTCTCCAGCCTGCCGCGAAGGATGCCATTTTCGGTTTCGAAATGACCAGTCATTTCCTGCACACCCATCGGCGTGAAAAGTTTCATTTTCCACGCGCCGTCGATTGCCAAACTGGGCGCGGCCACGGACTCTGGAACAATGGCGGGCGCTGCCTGTACCGGCGCAGGCGCGGGCGCAGGCGGAGCAGGCGGCGGCACATGGGCGCTCAAATCCCGGCCTTCGATCAGGCTGAGAATTTTCGTCGGCGTGAGCGGCAATTCGCAGGCGATTTCACCGAACGGCGACAGCGCATCGGCGATCGCATTGACCAATGTAGGCGGCCCGATGATCGCCCCGCCTTCACCCACGCCGCGAAACCCGCCGACGGATTTAGACGGCGTGCAGACATGCAGGAATTCAAAATCCGGGATGTCGGATATCGCCGGCAGCAGATAATCCTTGTAGGTCGCCGCGGTTGGGTTGCCGCGCGTATCGAAGGACATTTCCTCCAGCAGCACGGTGCCGATGCCTTGCGCGAGTCCGCCGGAAATCTGCCCTTCCACAACCGCCGGGTTGATGATGTTGCCGCAATCTTCAGAAGATATCCAACGCTCGATTTTCACGAAGCCGGTTTGCGCATCGATCTCCACAAAACAGGCATGGGCGGCGGAGGTGAAGGTCATCGGTGGCGGCGTGTAGCGATATTGCGCCTCCAGCCCGGCCTCGAAACCGGGCGGCAGCCGGGAGGGTTCTCCGTATGCAATTTCGGCAATGGCGCGCAATGACCGCGTCATGTCCGGTGCGCCATCCACATGGATCATTCCTTCCTCGATACGGATACTTTCGGGATTGGCGTTCAACAGATGCGCGGCGAGTTGCCTCACTTTATCGGCAAGCTTCTCGGCCGCCTTGATGCTGGCGCCGCCGCCGATCACGCCCTGCCGGCTGCCGGCAGCGCCGGGACCAAAACCGCCGCGCGAGCTGTCGCCTTCAAACACGGTCACGTCTTCGTAATTCACGCCCAGTTTTTCGGCGATGATCTGCGCCATGGTGGTCGCGGTGCCGTGGCCCTGGCTATGCGTGCTCATCGTGGCGGTGACCTTGCCGTTCGGCTCGATGCGAATCTGCGCGAGTTCGCCGGTCATTGTCGGGATGCTGCCGGCCGAGCCGGTGGGCTCGACATAAGCGGCAAAACCGATTCCGAGATAGCGCCCAACGCTCCGGGCCGCTGCCTGTTCGGCGCGAAAACCGGGCAGGTCGATCGCCTCCAGCAGTTTTTCAAGACATTCCGCCGGCGTGATGTCGTCCAGTGGAATGCCGAGCGTGGTAACCGTAGGCTGGTCTGTCGCCGTAATGAGATTGCGCCGCCGCAGTTCGACCGGCTCAATTCCCATCTGCCTTGCCGCAACATCCAAGGCGGTTTCGCGCGCCAGCGATTCCATTGCCCAGGGGCCCCGATAGGCGGCAAGGCCGATGGTGTTGGTGTACCAGCCGCGCGTGAGAAATCCGTAGGTGGGTATTTTGTAGGCAGCCCACATGAACATGTGCACGGCGATATTGGCGTCCGGTCCTTGTGGATAGGCGCCGTTATTGACGCTGTAATCGGCATGCGAGCCGGTGAGCTTGCCCGCGGCATCGAAGGCGATTTTGAGCGTTATCTCCTGTTCGCGCGCCTGGTTGGCGGCGGTCAGATTTTCGTAACGGTCCTCAATCCATTTCAGCGGCCGGCGAAATAGCAGGCAGGCGATGATGACAGCCATCTCCTCCCGCCAGGGCTGGTTTTTAAGGCCGAAGGCGCCGCCGACATCTTTCGCGATCACGCGGATGCTGGCCGGTGGCAGTTCCAGCGCCAGCGAAACGTAACGCGCGATCATATGCGGGCTCTGGCAGGTGATGTAGAGAGTCAGCTCCTCGGCGCCCTCGCGCGTCGCCACCACCCCGCGCGTCTCCATCGGCGATTGCGAGATGCGCTGATGCTTGACCTTATGCGTAACAACATGAGCGGCGTTATCCAGCGCCGCCTGCAGGTTTTCATCGATGTCTTCCGCGCCCATCTCGACGGCGATGTTATTCTCCGTTCCCGGATGCACGGGCTCGCCGTGGCGGGCGTCGCTGATTGTAACAACGGGATCTTCCTCCTCGATCTCGATTTCGATCAGCGAGGCGGCGTCTTCTGCGATATAGCGGTCATCGGCGATGACCAGCGCAATTGGGTCGCCAACATGCGCGACATAGCCATCGGCCAGAGGTGTGATCGTCACATCCGGCGGGGTGAGGAAAAAACTGATGAACGATACCGGAAATTTCGCCAGATCCTTGGCGGTGTAGATTGCATGCACGCCGGGCAGATCGCGCGCGATGTCCGTGCTAATGGAGAGAATGCGCCCGCGCGCCACCGGGGAGCGGGCGAAGGCAACATGCAGCATGCCGGGCAGCACGATATCATCGACAAACTGGCCGCGTCCGGTGAGCAGCCGCGGGTCTTCCTTGCGCGGCATGCGCTGCCCGATATAGCGCGCCGCCCCTACACCCGGTGTACCCACAGCTGGCGCACTATCCGCGTTCATGCAACACCTAAGGCAAGCTTGCGGGCGGCGCGGCGAATGCCCTGATAGCCGGTGCAGCGGCAAATATGGCCGGAAAGCGCTGCGAGCAGGGTTTCTTCTTTCGGCGCGGTTTCACTGCCGGTAAGTGCTGCCAGCGTCATCAATATGCCGGGCGTACAGAACCCGCATTGCAGCCCGTGCTCATCGCGCAGCGCCTGCTGCACGGGATGCAGCGTGCCATCCTCCGCGGCCAGGCCTTCAACCGTGGTGATTTCGGCGCCATTGGCCTGCACGCCGAGCATCAGGCAGGAGCGTACCGCCTTGCCATCCACAATCACGGTACAGGCGCCGCAAACCCCATGCTCGCAGCCCAGATGCACCCCGGTATAGCCGGCGCTGCCGCGCAGCAAATCGGCCAGGGTCAGGCGGGCCTCGATCGTCGCGACATGGCGGTGGCCGTTAATGGTCAGTTCAACGCGATGCTCGCTCATGCGGCCTCCTTCTGGTCCAGCAAACCGCTGAGCAAGCCGGCAAAAACGCGCCTGCCTACCGTGCGGCGATATTCGGCGCTGGCATGGTGGTCATCGAAGGGCGCGGTATCGGCAATGGCCAGTTCAGCGATCCCGGCGATATCCAGCGAAGCAAAATTCTGGCCGAGCAAGGCGGCTTCTGCCTGCCGGGCTTTGATCGGCATCGGCCCCATGCCGAACCAGGCAAGCCCAACGCGGGTGATCTTGCCGGCCTCCACCACCAGCGCGCCCACAATGCCGACCAACGCGAAATCGCCGGGTCTCTGGGCAATCTCTCGGAACAGGCAGAAATGGTTTTTCGGCCATGCCGGATAATGGATCGCCGTCACCAACTCGTCTTGCTCCAGCACGGTCATATAGGGGCCGGTGTAAAAATCCTCGGCCGGAACCCGGCGAACGCCGCGCGGCGAGGCAATTTCGATACTGGCGCCAAGTGCGATGGCCGTGGCGGGCATTTCCGCCGCCGGCTCGCCCAAGGCAATGGAACCGCCGATGGTGCCGCGATTACGCGTCTGGTGGTGGCCGACATGGCTGAGCGCGCGTACCAACACCGGCAGCTCATCCGCCAGAAGCTGGCTCGCCAAACCCTCATTTTGCCGCGTCATCGCCCCGACCCGGATGCCGGTATCGGTGCGGGCCGCGCCTTTGAGCGCTGCAATATGGTTAAGATCGACGATGATGAAAGGCTGGTTCATCCGCAGCGCCAGCAAAGGCATGAGCGTCTGCCCGCCCGCCAGCACGGCCGCGCCGCCGCCGGCTTCGGCAAGCAATAAGCAGGCTGCTTCGACCGTCTCCGGCGCCACGTAGTCGAAGGGCGCCGGTTTCATTGCTTCGCACCTTCAACCAGGCGGCGCAGCAAGGTGGCATCCAGCGTCAATACAGGGGAGGCTGCGCGGCGGCCATATTCGAACCCTGAAGCGGCTACCAGGATAACGATCAGGCCAATGGCGAGGCCCTCCCAATCACCCCCCGCCCAATCACCTCGCGTTCCGGCGCCACTATGCCCGGCGAAGAAGCCCGCGAGCAGCGCCATGATAACGGCCAGAATCCAGCCCAAACTCGGTCCCGCCGGAGCGCGGCCGGGCGCAACTGCCGCAACCGCCGCAGAGCCTGCCGCCGAGGCGGACGCGGTTGTCGCAGATACCGGCGCCAGCATTTCGCCGAACTTGCTGAAGAACTTGCCGGCGAGCTGTTTGGCGGTCGCGTCGATGATCGGCCCGCCGAGCTGCGCCATGCGCCCGCCCACCTCGGCATCGACTGTGTAGGAAACGAGCGTACCGCCGGCATCGTCGCTCAGGCTCACTTTGGCGCCGCCCTTTGCCGAACCGGCAATGCCGCCATTGCCCTGGCCGGTGATGACATAGCTGTTTGGTGGGTTCAGCTCGCTCAACGTCACGGAGCCCTTAAACCGCGCGCCGATCGGCCCGATTTTTAGCGCCACCGTCGCGTTAAAGCGTTCTTCCCCCTCCTTTTCCAGGCTCTGGCAGCCCGGGATGGAGGCTTGCAGGAAGGCCGGATCGTTGAGCGCTTCCCAAACGCGCTGCCGCGGTGCCGCAATGCGCTGCTCGCCAGACATTTGCATGTCGAACCTTCCCCTGACCCATTTATCCCGGCAATTTGCCAGCGTGCGCGCCTCAGCACAAGTGGATGCCGCAGTTATGCGACAACATATTGCACAACTACGCGGAGATCACGGGCACTTCGAGCAATATATGCCGAAGGGCGGCGACCAGGTCGTCCATCATCGCATCGGTATGTTTGGGGCCGGGGGTAAAGCGCAGCCGCTCGGTGCCGGCGGCGACAGTGGGATAGTTGATCGGGGTGGCATACATGCCGAATTCGCGGATCAGCCGCATGCTCACTTCCGTGGCCCTGGCCGCATTGCCGATCATCAGCGGCACGATATGGCTTTCGGTGGGCAATACCGGCAGCCCGGCCGCCGCGAATTTCGCTTTCAAGGTTTCCGCCCGCTCGAACAATTTTGCCCGGCGGGCGTGATCGGCCTTCAATATGCGGATGGAGGTCAGCGCCGCCGCGACGGTGGGCGGCGGCAAAGCCGTAGTAAAGATAAAACCGGGCGCCACCGAGCGGATATAGTCCAGCACCTTGAAATCGCCGGTGATATAGCCTCCATGGCAGCCAAACCCTTTGGCCAGGGTGCCCTCGATGATGGTGACCCGATGGGCG
>JAMFRY010000230.1 GCA_026225015.1 Alphaproteobacteria bacterium | reverse complement strand
GAATAGCCCGGGCCGTCCGGGATATGGGTTTTGCGGTAGAAGCCGAGATTGCCGCCATCGGCGTCCAGGATGACGATGGTGTTGAAGAAGCTTTGCCCGGCGCGCTCGAACACGGAGATGGGTAGCACAACCTTTAGTTCCCTGGCGATGGGCGCGAAATGGGCGATGGCGGCGTTTTCGGAGAGCGGTCTGGCAAGGTTGAAAAAAGCGTGGATTTCGTCCTGGCAGAAATACGGGGTTTCAAAAAGTTCCTGGATCAGAATGATTTGCGCGCCCTTGGCGGCGGCTTCCCGCACCAGTTTCTCGGCGCGCGCGATATTGGCGGCGGGATCGGGGGAACAGGCCATCTGGGTTGCCGCGACGGTGACGTTTCTCATGCCAAAGTTCTCATGCCAGGCTCAGGCGTTTTTCAAATAGGCGTCGAGTTCGACGTCGGAGATGCGGCGGCGGAATTCGCTGATTTCCTGGCGTTTGCAGGCGGTAAAATATCTCTGGAAATCGGCGCCGAAGATCATGGCGATCTGCGCGGATTCGGCAAAGTGATCGACCGCGCCGGACCAGGCGATCGGCAAACGGGGGCTAAGCGGGCTGCGCGCGTTGCCGAAGGTTTCCGGGCCGGGATCCGCCTGGGTTTCAATACCGTGCAGCGCGGTGCCGAGCAGGCTTGCAAAGGCGAGATAGGGATTGCAATCGGCGCCGGCGACACGGTGTTCGATGCGCGAAGCCGCCGGATCGGCGATGATGACGCGTAGGGCCGCCATGCGGTTGTCATGCCCCCAATCGCCGAAGGTTGGGGCGTGCACGCCGGGCGCGAAGCGGCGATAGGAATTGGCGTGCGGGGCCAAAGTGAGCATGGTGCCAGGCATGGCCTCAACAATACCGCCGAGCGCGTGGTACAGCAGGTCGGAGCCGCGGGATTGGGTGCCGGTAAAGATATTCTTGGCCGCCCTATCCAGCAGCGACATGTGCACATGCATGCCGCTGCCGGCCCATTGGCCGTAGGGCTTGGCCATGAAAGTTGCGGTAAGGTTATGTTTTCGCGCAACCTGTTTGATGGTACGCTTGAACAGCGTGGCGCTGTCGGCGACGCGCAGGGCGTCGGTGGAATATTTCAAGGTCACTTCGAATTGCCCCGGCCCGCTTTCGCTGACCAGCGTTTCCAGGATGATTTCCTGTTGCTTTGCGGTTTCCATCATTTCGCGCAGGATTGGCTCGTAATCATGGATTTCGCCAAGACCCACGGCGTCGATCTGCCAGCCTTTCCAGCCCGATTCATCGGCGCCGCGCGGGGCGATGGGCTGCCCGCCGGTATGACCGGCATCGACCAGATAGAATTCCAGCTCCACTCCAAGCGCGGGGGTGAGGCCGGCAGCATTGTAGCGCTCCAATACGCGCGAGAGGACGCCGCGCGGATCGAGGTAGAAAATGCTGCCATCGGCTTCGCGCATGGTGAGCATGGCCTGCGCCGCACTGCCTTTGGCCCAGCCCATGCGGCTGATGGAAT
>JAMFRY010000229.1 GCA_026225015.1 Alphaproteobacteria bacterium | reverse complement strand
TGCCGCGGGGCGCAGGAAAGCATCGGCGGCACTCCAGCGCCGGCCGCGGCGTTGGGTAACTTCGAAGAAGCCGGAACCCTCATTATCGCCGGGGGTGAAATCGGGCGTTGCCGGAATGCCGTATTGCGTGGCGGCCTCGCGGAACCCCTCCAGCAATTCCCAGCGAAGCCGCTGCTTCTCCACGCGCAATTCGCCGCCGGCGCCGTGGAAGGCATTGACGCCGGCCACATGATCCTCGGCTTTCTTGAAGAAAGGCAGCACATCGTCCCAGCCCCAGCCGGTATGGCCCGCCTGCCGCCAGCCGTCGTAATCGGCCGCCTGGCCGCGCATATAGATCATGCCGTTGATCGAGGAACAGCCGCCGAGCACCCGGCCGCGCGGGTAATTGATCCGCCTGCCGTTCAGGAATGTCTCGGTTTCGGTCTTGAAACACCAATCGGTCCGCGGATTGCCGATGCAGTACAGATAGCCCACCGGGATTTTGATCCAGAGGTAATCGTCCTTGCCGCCTGCTTCCAGCAACAATACGGAATGGCGCGGATCGGCGCTCAGGCGGTTGGCCAGAACACAGCCGGCGCTGCCCGCCCCGGCAATGATGAAGTCGAATTCGCCGAAATCGGCTTCAGGTATCGTCATTTCCGCATACCGTCCCCGCGATGATCGCGGCCGCGCTGTCTTGTGGCGGTTCGGCGCCTTCCAAGATATGTTACAGACATATCATCGAACAACAGGCTTCAAGCCGCGGAGCGGCGACGAACCGTACGCGCCATATAGGAGGCCAGCCAATTACCATCATGCAATCCCGCATGATGGCCGCTAACACGGACCGGCGCAAAGAACGAAATTGCGCGAAAACGCCACCTGTTTCCCGGCAGGGCCATTTTCGGTGGCAGCACCTGCCGGCAGGGCCTTTGCGTGCAGGCCCGATCGAAACTATCACTACACCCAAATACACTCCATGCGGAGACCATAGCCGATGACCATCCTGCCGGAATCCCTGCTTTTCATCGACGGCGAGTTGCGCCGCGCCGAGAACGGCAAAACCTATGACAATATCGGCCCCTGGACCGGCGAGGTTGTCGGCATCGCCGCCGATGCCTCGGCGAACGATGTCGAGGCCGCCATCGCCGCCGCCCGGCGCGCCTTCGATACCACCGACTGGTCCACCGCCCATGAACGCCGCGTCAAGCTGGTGCACAAGCTTTGGGACCTGTTCGTCGCCAATCGGGAAAGGCTGGAGGCGATCGCCCGCTACGAGGTTGGCGCGCCGTGGGTGGCGGTACAGCGCGCGCAGGTGGCGAACTGCCTGGATTGCTGGAAGGACCTGATGGATGTATATCCCAAGCTGCATTGGGAGAAGGATTACGGCGACAAACAGAGCTACGGCTTCACCAGCCACCGCAAGGCGGTCTATGAGGCGGTCGGCGTCGTCGGCGCCATTACGCCATGGAATTTCCCGCTTTTCGTGAATGCCGAGAAAGTGGTCTCCGCGTTGCTCGCCGGCTGCACGGTGATTCTGAAGCCCGCCCCGGATACGCCCTCGGCCGGCGCCATTTTCGGTGAACTGGCGAAAGAGGCCGGTTTTCCGCCCGGCGTGCTCAACGTGATCACCTCATCCGATCCCGCCACCGCCGGCGAGACGCTGGTCACCGATCCGCGCGTCGATTTGATCACCTTCACCGGCTCCACTGCCATCGGCAAGCATATCATGCGGCAAGGTGCGGAGACGATGAAGCGCGTGTTCCTGGAACTCGGCGGCAAGTCGGCGAAGATCATCCTCGATGATGCGCCGAATTTCGCCCAGGAGGTCGCCCAATCCATCCTGGTCTTCCATGCCGGCCAGGGCTGCGCGGTGACGTCACGGCTGCTGGTCCCCCGTAGCCGCTATGCGGAAGCCTGCCACGCCCTGAAGGCCAGCTATGCGGCGTTCTCGACCAGATGGGGGCATTTCGACGACGAGACCTGTTCGATGGGGCCGGTCGTCTCCAAAAAGCAGTTGGATCGGGTGAAAGCCTATGTCGATATCGGCGTCGCCGAGGGCGCGACGCTGCTGGCGGGCGGCAAGTTGCGGCCGGATATCGGCACCGGCTGGGTCATCGAGCCGACCTGCTTCGTCAACGTCAACAACGATATGCGGATCGCCCGGGAAGAGATTTTCGGCCCGGTGCTGGTCGTGATCCCGTTCGAGGATGACGAGGACGCGATCCGCATCGCCAATGACAGCCCGTACGG
>JAMFRY010000228.1 GCA_026225015.1 Alphaproteobacteria bacterium | reverse complement strand
GGCGGCGATGACATGCATCAAGGGGCCACCTTGCAGGCCGGGGAAAATCGCCGAGTTGATCTTTTTGGCGATCGCCTCGTCATTGGTCAGCACCATGCCCCCGCGCGGTCCGCGCAGGGTTTTATGGGTGGTGGTGGTCACCACATGGGCGTGCGGCAAGGGCGAGGGATAGATCCCGGCCGCAACCAGCCCGGCAAAATGCGCCATATCCACCATGAAATAGGCGCCAACCTCATCGGCCACCGCGCGGATGCGGGGAAAATCGATGAAGCGCGGATAGGCCGAGCCGCCGGCGATGATGAGCTTCGGTTTTTTGCTCCGCGCCAGGCTTTCCAGTTCCTCGTAATCCAGCAAACCGTCTTCCCGGCGCACACCGTATTGCACCGCGTTGAACCACTTGCCGGAGAGATTTGGCGCAGCGCCATGGGTGAGATGCCCACCGGCGTCAAGACTCATGCCCAGGATCGTATCCCCAGGGTTGAGCAGCGCCAGAAACACCGATTGGTTGGCCTGGCTGCCGGAATTGGCCTGCACATTGGCGAAGCCAGCATCGAAGAGCTTTTTCGCCCGCGCGATCGCCAGGTTTTCGGCAATATCGGCCGGGCCGCAGCCGCCGTAATAGCGTTTGCCGGGATAGCCCTCGGCATATTTGTTCGTCAGCACCGAGCCCTGCGCCTCAAGCACCGCGGCGGAGACGATGTTCTCCGAAGCGATCAGCTCGATGCCATCCTGCTCGCGCACCAGCTCTTCGTGAATGGCTGCCGCCAGTTCGGGATCGGCTTCGTTAAGCGAGGCGTTGAAGAAACGGCTGAGGCTGGGCGAGGGGCTGAGATCGTTCATGGTTTGGTTTCCGCGGGGTTCGGGTTCAGTTTCGCGATGCGTCGATCATGCCGGCCGCCCTCATATTGGGTGCTCAGGAACGCGCCCAGAATATCCAGCGCCACTTCCTCGCCGATAATACGCGCGCCCAGAGCCAGCACATTGGCATCGTTATGCGCGCGGGTCAGCCACGCCGTGGTCACATCATGGGCCAGGCCGCAGCGGATTTCCGGATATCGGTTTGCCGCGATCGACATGCCGATCCCGGTGCCGCAGACCAGAATGCCCAGCTCGGCCTGTTTTTCGATAATGGCCCGGCAAACAGCCTGGGCGAAATCCGGGTAATCGACGCTGGCCGCCCCATCCGTGCCGAAATCCAGCACCTGATGCCCGCCTTCGAGCAACACGGCGGCCAGCCGGTTTTTTAGGCCAACACCGCCGTGATCTGCGCCCAGCGCCACGATTAAGGAACGAGTCATGATTCCGTTTATCATGCACGTCTTTGCGTTGAAACATGCGCGGGAATGTTGCGGTGGGAGGCTGGGTCGTTAAAAACGCCTACTCATACCAACCTGCTTTATGTTTGACTCTATGACCCCTCAACCCCGTCACGCCCCGCGAAGGCGGGGCGTCCACGACTTTTACGCAATTTAACCCCAAAACGCGGGGCCGTTTCGCCGTTTGAAGCAGGTGCACGAAAGAAGTCGTGGATCCCCCGCCTTCGCGGGGATGACGTGTGGGGCGGTTGGTGGCTCACGGTCAAAGCGGTTTGGTATCAGTTGTCAGTGGCCAGTGGTCAGTTTTAAGGCTAGCCTGACCACCGACAACTGAGCACTGACAACCGATGAGAAGCTTCCCCGCAACAAGGATGCGCCGCAACCGGCATGATGCGTTCACTCGGCGGCTGGTGGCCGAAAACCGGCTATCGGTGGACGACCTGATCTGGCCGATTTTCATCAAGGACGGGACAAGCGCGCCCGAGCCTGTTGCCTCCATGCCGGGCGTGCAGCGGGTCGGCATGAATGGGCTGGCCAAGCATGTCGAGGCAGCGGCAGAGCTCGGCATCCCGGCGATCGCGCTGTTCCCCGCCACCCCCACTGCGCTGAAAAACCCGCAAGCGACGGAGGCGCTGAACCCGGACAACCTGATCTGCCGCGCCGCCCGGCTACTGAAGGCGGAATTTCCGCAGATCGGCCTGATCGGCGATAGCGCGCTCGACCCCTATACCGATCACGGCCATGACGGCATTCTGCGCGAAGGCTATGTGGCTAATGACGAGACGCTGGAAATCCTGGTCCGGCAATCCGTCAACCAG
>JAMFRY010000227.1 GCA_026225015.1 Alphaproteobacteria bacterium | reverse complement strand
GGCGCAAGCGGCGCAGGCGCGGATGATTTAGAAGACAAGAAAAATAGCCGCTTTTTTGGAAATCAGAAAAAGCACCGCTGCCTTCTTCTAAATCCTATGATAAGCGCGGCCGTGATAGATCAGCCCGGCGGTGGCGGGCCCCAGATGGATAGCCCTCACGCCGCAGAAGAACACGCTATGGGTGCCAATTTCATGAATCTGGTCGATCGTGCAATCGAAAGCGGCGGCGGCGCTTTCCAGCACCGGAGCGCCGGTGGCCAGACGCAGCCATCTGGCCAGACCGAAGCGCTCGGCCATTGTCAGATTGCCGATACTCGCGAACGGGCCGGAGAGCTCCTGATGCTCATGCGTCAGCACGTTGACGCAGAGAATTTTGGAAGCCTGGAATGCCGGGTTGGATTTGCTGGCGCGGTTCATGCACACGAGCAAGGTGGGCGGATCGTCGGTCACGCTGCACACCGCCGAGGCGGTAAAGCCGGTATCGCCATCAATGCCGGCGGTAGTGATGATGTTTACCGCAGCACCCAGGCGAGACATGGCCTCGCGATAGGCGTTTTTGTCGGCGACATAGTTTTCGTCCATGCGGGATACTACTTTGAGGCCGGCGTTTTCGGCAAGCCACGCCGCGCCGCAATGCCGCGGGTGACGATCTGGTTGCCGAAGCGCTGGCGGAGGCTATCGATGGCGGCCTGCCGCGCCGCACGGCGCGGCGTGGCGCTGTCGGCCAGGTCGCCCTGATCGGCGAGATGAGCCGGGCATAACGGGCTGGCGCCAATGCCGATCAGGCGGAAGGCGGTGCCATCCGCCTCGCGCGCCAGCAATGTTTTTGCGGCCTCGAACAGCGTCTCAGGCAATTGCGTCGGATTGCACAACTGCCGGCTGCGGGTGCGGCTGACGAAGGCGGCCGTTTTCAGCTTCAGCACGATGCCGGCGGCAGCGACTTCCTGCTCGTTCAAGCGCCGGCCAAGCTTTTCGCAAAGCCGCCAGAGATAAGGCTCCAGCGCCGCCGGAGAGAAAATATCCGAGTCAAACGTCGTCTCGGCGCTGACGGATTTGACCTCGCGGCCAGTATGGACGGCGCGACGGTCCTCACCTCTGGCGCGGGCGGCGAGGGCGGGACCCTCATCTCCAAGGTTCTGCCCGGCGGCGCGATCGCTCAGCGCGGCGAGTTGGCCGATGCGGGTAATGCCCAGATTTTGCAGGCGTCTGACCTGCGCCGGTCCGACGCCCGGCAGCAGGGAGACTGGTTCGGGCGCCAGCACGGAGGCGGCCTCGCTGCCCAACACGCAAAACCCGCGCGGCTTGCCGCGTTCAGCCGCCAGCTTGGCGAGCAGGCGGTTATCCGCCATGCCGACGGAAATCGTCACGCCGATGGCGTTTTCAATTTGCCTGGCCAGGCGGTTGACGGTGATGGCGGGCGGCGCGCCGTGCAGCGCCTCGGTTCCGGAAAGGTCCAGCACCGCCTCGTCGATGGAGAGCGGCTGGACCAGCGGGGTGAGATGATCCATCAAGGCGCGAATCTGCCGGGAAACTAGAACATATTTCGCCATGTCCGGCTTGATGACCACGGCCTTCGGGCAAAGTGCCAGGGCCTTGAACATCGGCATGGCGCTGCGCACGCCGTAAAGCCTGGCAATATAGCAGCAGGTGGTGACGACGCCGCGCCTACCCCCGCCCACGATGACCGGCACATCACGCAATTCCGGCCGGTCGCGCTTCTCGACGCTGGCATAGAAGGCATCGCAATCGATATGCGCTATGCAAGCCGAGAATAACTCGGGGTGGCGGATGATGCGCGCGCTGCCGCAAGCGGGGCACAGAGCTGATTGTGTTCGCGTGTCACAATCGCGGCAGAACGCAGGCATAAGCGGGCTGTTTCGTCCCGGCATCTTGATGGGGGGGCTCCAGGTTACGCAGAACAGCTTAGCGTTTCAACAAACTGCCGAAGCATTGCAGGATAAGAGAGTTTGACCAAGTTTTTACTCCGCCTAAAGCTCTGTATGAAACAACGCTTCCGTTACGCGGAAAAGTTTGTCACAATCAAGCTCATGCGCGTTCACGCTTCCTGTGTTGCCCGTGCCGGGCCGGATGGCTTTGACGCCGTTCTCCTATTGGGCCAAGCGGGCGTTGGAAAGTCGGATATGTCTCTGCGGTTAATCCATGCCGGCTGGTCGCTGGTCGCGGATGATCAGGTCGTGATCGAGAATGGCATCGCCTCGGCGCCAGCCAAGTTGGCGGGCATATTGGAGGTTCGGGGCCTGGGCCTGTTTCGGCTGCCGTTTTTAAAGTCAGCGGCTTTGCGCTTGGTAATCCGGCTGGCCATGCCCCTTGAGCGCCTGCCGGAGCCGCGGCGCGATCCGGTTTTCGATCTACCCGTCGTTACAATCGACGCGGGCGCCATTTCGGCGGTGGAGCGGGTGACTCTCGCATTGCAGGCTTCATGCGGCCGCCTCAGTCAGGTCGCCGGCGCGTTTGTGATGTAATTGCAATTCATGAAAGAAACTGCGCGTCATCTTCGAGTCGTTTTGGTCACCGGGCTTTCCGGGGCAGGCAAGAATTCGGTTCTTCGCGCCCTTGAGGATCTGGGCTTCGAGACGATGGACAATCCGCCATTGAGTTCGCTCGAGGAACTGGTGCTTTGCGGCGAACGTAATCTTGCCATCGGCGTGGACGCCCGCTCGCGCGGTTTTGACGCGGACACGGTTCTTGCGACGATCGAGCGGCTAAAAAACAACCCCAGGTTGTTTCCTGAGCTCGTTTACGCCGTTGCGGAAGATGAATTTCTACTGAGGCGCTATACGGAAACCCGGCGGCGTCATCCCTTGGCGCAAACCGGGCAGGTGGCCGATGGCATCGCGCTCGAACGCCTGCTCACGGCCAGGTTGCGCCAGAGCGCAGATTTTTTAATAGACACCTCGATATTGCCATTGTCGTCGCTTCGGCAGATAATCGCCCAGAGATATGGCGCGGAATCGCCTGGAATCGTTATCTCGCTGGTGTCTTTTGCCTATCCTTCAGGCTTGCCGCGCGAGGCGGATATTGTTTTCGACGCAAGGTTTCTGAGAAATCCACATTATGACGCCATGCTGAGGCCGCTTACCGGCCTTGATCCGCAGGTAGGGGCCTTTATCGAGGCCGACCCTGATTATGTGCCCTACTTTGCCCATATATTGGGCATGGTCGATTTCCTCTTGCCGCGCTTCATGCATGAAGGCAAGAATTACGCAACCATTGCAATTGGATGTACTGGCGGGCAACATCGATCAGTATTTTTGATCGAGAGGTTGGCGGCGCATCTGAGACAGTCCGGCTGGCGTGTGGGGGTTACCCATCGTGAGCTGGAAGGGTCTGGCGCGGCGAAGACAAATGAAGGGGTTCGGACCAAGACAATGAGCAGCGCAAGCAAATGAGTTTGAATAAATGATCGGATTGGTTCTGGTTACCCATGGCACACTTGCCTTGGCATTGCGGGACGCAATGGAACATGTGGTCGGCAAACAAACGGCGCTGGCCACCGTATGTATTGAATCGGATGCGGAATTTGAAGGCCAACGGAATGAAATAGCGGCCCGGATGGCGGAGGTGGATAGCGGCGACGGCGTGATCCTGCTGACCGACATGTTCGGCGGAACGCCGAGCAATCTGGCGATGTCGATGCTGCGCGACCGGGATGTGGAGGTGATCGGCGGTGTCAATCTACCGATGCTGGTCAAGCTCGCCAAAATCCGCGGCAGTTACGGGCTGGCGGAGGCGGTGCAATACGCCGAGGCCGCGGGGCGGAAATATATCTGTTCCGGCCACGATGTTCAGCATACGGCGATGTTGCCAAACGGGACGCCGCGCTGCGCGGCCAGTTGAACCAGCTTGATGGGTGAAGGCGATGGCGCTGTCATCACGCGCGATGTCGGCATCATCAACCGGCGCGGTTTGCATGCGCGCGCGGCCGCGAAGCTTGTTACCTTGGCGGAAAAATTCAGCGCCTCTGTTGAGGTTGCAAAGGACGGCCAGTCCGTGTCGGCGCGTTCGATCATGGGCCTGATGATGTTGGGCGCGGCACCGGGGAGCACGGTGCAGCTCAGTGCCGAGGGTTTTGATGCCAAGGAGGCATTGGACGCCATCGCCGCACTGATCGAGGCGGGTTTTCACGAGGCCGATTAGGTCCGCTGCTTTCACCTGCTTGGAACAGGGCCGGGAGTTTCCCGGTGATTCTCCAAGGGTTAGACGAAATCATTTGACATGACGGGTTTAACGCAAACAAACACTCGAAACCGGCGCAACCTTAAGAAGTGCCTGACAGCGATGGGATGAAATTGAGATGATCGAAACGTCGCGGCGCGCGCCGCGAGAGAGGCGATTCACAGGTTACGCAATCTCGCCGGGTATCGGCATCGGGCCGGTATTTCAGGCGACGGAACCGGCGCTGACCATTCAGCACAAGAAAATTGCGGCATCGGATATCGCGGCCGAATCGGCAAGACTCGAAGATGCGGTTTCGCTTTCGGCCAAGCAGCTCATCCGGCTGAAGAACACGCTGGCCCATTTGCCGGAGCAAAGTCAGACGGAGATCTCACCGCTCATCGATGCCTATTTGCACATGTTGGGTCAAAGCAGGCTAATGCGCGGCGTGCGCGCCAGAATCAGCGACCGACTGGTGAACGCGGAATCCGCGATGAGCGCCGAGTCGGAGTTGCAGGCCGAGGCGATACTCGGCCTGACCGGTTCGGACAGAGCCGGGCGCCTGCGGCGCGCCGAGGAAGTTCGCGAGATTGCCAGGCGCGTGCTGCGAAATCTCACCAGGCTGCCGTTTCGCAATTTCAGCGATTCTCCACCAGGGGGTATCCTTGCCGCCGAATCCATGCGGCCTTCCGACGCGGCGCTCATTCAGCCGACACGTTTCGCTGGTGTAATTACCGAGGAGGGCGGCCCGGATGGCCACACCGCGGTGATGCTGCGCGCGCTCGGCTTGCCGGCGATTCTGGGGGCAAGCGGCCTGCTGGAAGAAGCCAAGCCAGGAACGATCGCCATTGTGGATGGCGATACGGGCGAAATTATTTTAAGTCCAACTGCCCGCAGCCTGAGCGCCGCCCGTGCCCGCTTGGCGGAGCGCGCGCGCGCGCAACGCGCCCTGGCGCGGTTGCAGCGCCTGCCGAGCGAGACGACCGATCACGTAAAGATCAGCTTGCAGGCAAATCTCGAATTGCCCTTCGAATTGCCGATGATCGCGGAATCCGGGGCGAACGACATCGGCTTGATGCGCAGCGAATTCATTTTCATGAACCGTGAGACGCTGCCGGATGAAGATACGCAAGCCGAAATCTACCGCGGCATTATCGAGGCGATGGATGGTGACCCGGTGACCATCCGCGCCTTGGACTGGGGGTCGGATAAAGATGTCGAAGCGCTGAATGGCTATATACCCGAGACGGAAGAGGCGAACCCGGCGCTTGGCCTGCGCGGCATTCGGCTGCTGCTGCGCCACCCGGAATTGCTGGAAACCCAGCTGGCGGCAATCCTGCGGGCAAGCACCGCGGGCCGGGTGCGCATCATGCTGCCAATGGTGAGCTTTCAATCGGAAATCATCGCCGCGTGGGAAATCTATGATCGTGTGTGGCGCCGGCTGAAGCGTCGCAATCTGCGCTTGCCCGAAACAAGGCCGCCGCTGGGCATCATGGTTGAAACGCCGGCGGCGGCGCTGTCTGCCCGGCATTTGGCGAAACATGCGGAGTTTTTCTCGATTGGCACGAATGATCTTACCATGTATACGCTGGCCGCGGATCGTGGCCTGCCTTTGGGCAGCAAGCTGTACGAACCGCTGCAGCCGGCGATTCTGCGGCTGATTTTGGAAACCGCCGCGGCGGCTGCGGCTGAGCATATCCAGGTTTCCCTATGCGGCGAACTCGCCAGCCGTCCGGAAGTCGTGCCTCTGCTGATCGGTCTAGGCATTCGCGAGTTGTCGATGCACGGCCACGCCATCCCCAGAGTCAAACGCGCCATCCG
>JAMFRY010000226.1 GCA_026225015.1 Alphaproteobacteria bacterium | reverse complement strand
ATTTGAATTATGAACCGGTATCTTGGCGCTACACGCGCTGGTCTCTTTTGCTAGGTTTGCTCTTGTGTATGGGCGGACTGGCATGGCTACGTCCTCGCCGTTTACCTCTGAACGCCCGAAACATCTAACCTTCCAACCCGATTTTAAATCGGCCCTCGCAACAATGGCATGGTCATGCAATGGACCGAGCCTCCGCCCCGTGCGAATTCGTCGAGTTCGGGATCGAACACCGTAATGCCTTCCGCGCGCAATGCGGCATTCAGCCTGGTGGAGTGGGCAGGAGAGATCACGCGGTCATTGCCCAAAGCCAACAGATTGCAAGACATCGCCATAACCTCCGCATAGCTCGCGCGGATGACGCTGATTTGCCGGTCATTGAGGAAGGTCTCGAAGGCATCGCCCAGCACGTCGATGCAGGCCACGGCGAGGCGCGGCGCGGCCATGCAAAACAGCACGTCGAGATGCAGGAAATGTTCGGCGAAGGGGATTTTTTTGATCTCCCAGCCTTGCGCGGCGAAGGGCGCTGCAAACTGGCCGGCGCCGGCTTCGCTGGTGCGGATGCCCGAATGGCCGATAATGAGCAACCCCGGACGGACGATATGGATATCGCCGCCTTCCACCGTGCCGGCGGTGCTATATTTGAAAAACCCGTCATACTGGTCATGGAACTTGAGCAAAGAGGCGTATTCGCCGCGGCGTTGCGGCATGGCGAGGCTAGTGAGAACCGGTCCCCAAGGGGTGGTTTGCGAGGAATCCCGTGTATACACTTGGTAGGGCAAATGCGGCTCCGGCACCGTATGGTGCAGGGTCACGCCGGCTGCAACCAGCGCCGCCTCCAGCTCATGATATTGCGAGAGCCGGCGCTTGGGATCAGGCGGCGCGCCGGAGCTCAACGTGGCATGGGCCACCGCATTGGTATCGATCCAGTGATAATGCTGCGGCGGGCAAAGCAACACGTCCTTGAGCACGCCGGTTTCGGAATCGAGCCGCCAGCGCTTCGGCGTGAGCATGCTTCAAGCGGCTTTTTTAACGAGCAGGTTCTGTGCCACCAGATGTTCGGCGATCTGCACGGCATTCAGCGCCGCGCCCTTGCGGAGATTATCGGCAACGCACCAGAAGGCGAGGCCGTGCGGCACCGTGGGATCAATGCGGATACGGCTGACATACACCGCATCCTCGCCCTGCGCTTCCACGGGGGTGATGTAGCCGCCATCCTGCCGATGATCGTGCAGGATGATACCGGGCGCGTTGCGCAGCACGGCGCGGGCTTCATTCACGGTAATGGGGTTCTCGAACTCCGCATAAATCGCCTCGGAATGGCCGATGAACACCGGCACGCGCACGCAGGTGGCGATCACCTCGATCGAAGGGTCGAGGATTTTCTTGGTCTCCACCACCATCTTCCATTCTTCCTTGGTGGCACCGTCATCCATGAACATGTCGATCTGCGGAATGACGTTGAAGGCGATATCCTTCTGGAACACCTGCGGCGGGTTCTTGTCGTGGACATACTGCACCTTGGTATTGGCCAGCAGCTCGTCCATGCCTTCCTTGCCGGCGCCGGAAACCGATTGATAGGTGGAAACGACCACGCGCTTAATCTTGAACTTGTCGTGCAATGGTTTCAGCGCCACCACCATCTGGATGGTGGAACAATTGGGGTTGGCGATGATGTTGCGCTTGGCGAATTTGGCGATGGCTTCCGGATTCACCTCGGGCACCACCAGCGGCACATCCGGGTCCATGCGGAACTGGCTGGTATTGTCGATAACCACACAGCCGGCAGCGGCGGCGCGCGGGGCGTGGATGGCGGAAACCGAGGCGCCGGGAGAGAACAGCGCAATGTCCCAGCCGGCAAAGTCAAACTTCTCCAGGCTTTTAATCGTCAGAACGCGATCTTCACCAAAGGATATCTGGCTGCCGGCGGAGCGCCCGGAGGCCAGCGCGGCAATTTCGGAAATCGGAAAATGACGCTCCGCGAGGGTTTTAAGGATTTCCCTCCCGACCGCACCGGTGGCTCCGACAACCGCGACCCTGAACGACATGACGACACCTCCACGATCAAACACGAATGGATAGGCGGCGGAGTTAGGCCGAAAGCGTGGCATAGGCAAGATTGGCGGCCATGATCCTGGATTTTAACGAAGGTTGTAATTGTGTAAGGGCAGTCAACTTCGCGTGTTAGGCGAAGGGATCGGCTAAAACTCCGTCCAATCGTCTTTTTTAACGACCTTCAATGCCGGTGCGCCGCGCGAGGCGGTGGCGGCGAAGACCTTTTGCGGTCTGGCCGGAGCCACGGTTTTCAAGCTGGCCGGGCGTGGCGCGCGCGGCGGTGCGGCCTCCGCCCGTTCACCGGATGCGGCATGCACCTGGAAGCGGGAGACCAGCGTTTTGAGGCCGTCGGCTTCGTCGGCAAGGTGGCGGCTGGCGGCGGCGGATTGCTCGGCAACCGCGGCGTTCTGCTGGGTGACCTGGTCGATGGTGTTGACAGCGGAGTTGACGGTCGCGAGGCTGGTGGCCTGCTCCTGTGCCGCCAAGGTAATTTCCGAAATCAGGCCGCTGATCTCGGTAACCCGGGCGAGGATTTCGTCGAGGCCGGTTGACATTTCACCCACCAGGCTAACCCCCTGGCCGACACTTTTGGTGGAGCTGCTGATCAGGGTTTTGATCTGCTTGGCGGATTCCGCGGAGCGGCCGGCGAGGGCGCGCACCTCGGTCGCGACCACGGCGAAGCCGCGGCCGGCATCGCCGGCGCGGGCGGCCTCGATGCCAGCATTGAGCGCCAGCAGATTGGTCTGGAAAGCAATATCGTCAATCAGCCCGACAATCTGGCTGATTTCACGCGAGGAACGGTTGATCTCTTCCATGGCCACCAATGCACGGCTGGCGACCTTGGTGGAGCTGTCGGCGCGGGCCTTGGTGTTGCTCACGACGTCGGAGACTTGCTTGGAGGCGGCGGCGGTCTTGCGAACCGTCGTGGCGATTTCGTCGATGGCGGCGGCGGTTTCCTCAAGCCGGGCGGCCTGTTCCTCGGTGCGCCGGGAGAGATCGCCCGAGGCTTCCGAGATTTCGTTGGTCCCGCTGGTCATGGCGGCGACCGCGATGCCGATGGCCGACATGGCTTCGGCGAGTTTGGCGATGGAAGCGTTAAAGTCCACGCGCAATTTTTCATATCCGTCTGGGAAGGCATTGGTAATGGCGTGGCGCAGATCGCCATATGAGAGGCTCTCCAAGGCATCGGCGAGGCTGGAAACCACGGTTTGCTGTTGCTGTTGCGCCAGCTCGCGCTGCTGTTCCTGCTCGCGCTTGGTTGCCTGCTCGCGCGCTTCCAGTGTTTCCTGCTCGATGCGCATGGAGATCATATGCAGTTGATTTTCGCGGAACACGGCAAGCGAGTGCACGATGGCGCCGAATTCGTCACGCCGTTCAAGGCGGTCCAGGTCGATTTCGTTCTGGCCCTTGGCCAGTGTTTCAGTGGCATTGGAAATATCGCGTACGGTACGCTGCACCGCCATAATGATAACGCCGGCGACGGCGGCGACGAGCACCAGCGTGGCGACCGCGAAGGCGATCATGATGGTGCCGGTGACCTTGGCGGCGCGGGTGCTTTTGTCGGCCTGCGCTTCCGAGGCGGCGCTAACCTGCTGGGAGGCCGCATTCAGCGTGGCAGTCATCTGCTGATAGGTGGCCTGGAAGGGCTGGAGAAACGCGGCGGCGGTGCCGAAATCGATCCCGAGCATTGAGCCTACCACCTGGATACCGCCGCGATAATTCCCGAGGTTCTTGATCACGCCTTCAAAGCTGGCGCGCTGGTTGGGCGGCAAGGTGACGTCGAGGCTCTTCAGATCGGCATTGACCGCATCGATCTGGGCAAGAACGGCGTTCAGCGCGGTCTGGCTGGAAGCGGCGGAGCCGCCCGCCGCCTGTTTGGTCATAAGAATATAGACCGCGCCATTGGCGGCGGTAATTTGCGCGGCGTCTTTGGAAATGCGATCTCCGAGCGTGGTGTTATGCGTGATGCCGCTCAGGACCTCCGCCTGGCGCTGCTGTGACCAGAGATTGCTGGCCACCACGGTGGCAAGCATAGCCAACGCGAAGGCGGGCGGGAAGCCAACCTTGAAAAGCAGCGGAATGTCGCGGAAGCGTGGAAATTTCATTTTTTCACCTAAGACAGCCGAATCTGATTGCCGCGTAGACGGTAATTTGGTCGCTCGGACGCCGAAATGCAGACGCAAATCAGCGTCGAATAGAATGGATAGCCGGCGACCCTAATTTCCAACTCTGGCGCGATACTCATTGCGCTCTAGTAGAACCTGTCTATTGCTGATGCGTTAAAAAACATCTCACAGATTGCATGGCTCTAACGCCAGCTTCGGCTGCCGGTAAGGAATCGTAGCCAGCCCCAGCAGGCGCCGAGATGGCGCAGGAGTTGGAAGCTGAACGGCTCGATGATGGCGGCCAACAGAGCGGGGCCAAACCCGATGCTGGTATTGCCGCCGGTCCAGTTGCGGTAGAGCTTGATCGACCAGGCGTGAAAGGCGAGGTCGAGAATGATTTTGCCGATGATGAACCCGCCAACGGGAATCAGTACCGCCATCCTGCCAGTGAAAATATAGGCAAGAATATAGATGAGCAGCAAAATGAAGGCGCAGATTCCGTAAACCGGCTGCAACGTGTCGGCCGCCTTTACCGGCAGCATCCAGGTGCCAAGGCGCCGGTATTGCGGGTTGCCCACCATCTCGCGGTACCAGAACTGGGTTTGCAAAAACCCGCCGAACCAGCGGCGGCGTTGCCGCAAAAATGCACGTGCGCTGCCGGGGGCGGCGGTTGTGGCGCGGGCCGCACCCAGGGCGGCGCTATGCCAGTCCCGGTCATGCACATAGCCGTAGCGGCGCAGCCGGTGAATAAGTTCGTAGTCCTCCACCAGGCAGTCCGGATCAAAACCGCCAACCTCATTCACCGCCTCCAGCCGGAAGCCGGCAAAGGCGCCGGAGATGAGCAGCAGCGCATCCATCCTTCCCCAGGCATAGCGGGAGAGGAAATTGCGAACATATTCATAGGTCTGGAACCATTGAAAGCAGCGCCCGGCGAAATCCGGCGCGCAAACCGGGGTTAGCACGCCGGTGGCCGCGACCAGCCCGGGCCGGGCAGCAAAAGCCGATTGCATTTCCAAGATCGCATCAGGCGCCAGCTTGGTGTCGGCATCGACGGTGAGGAAGAGTTCGGTGCGGACATGCGCCAGCGCTTGGTTGAGCGCCGCAGCCTTTCCCGCATGGGCCAAGCGCAGCCAGCGCAACCCCGGAACGGCGGGACTCGCCGCGCTGATCCCGCCGGACTCCACGCCTAGCCCGTATCGGGTTTCAAGCAGGTTTGCGGTTGCGTCGGTCGAGCCGTCATCGGCAAGGAAAATGGCCTCAGCCGGGCTGGATTGCCGGGTGAGGGCGGCAATCGTCTCTTCCAGCACGCCCGCTTCATTAAAGGCCGCGATGATGACCGTAATGCGGGGAAGCGCGCCGCCTTGGTGCGTAGGGCGGGAGGCATGGCGCAGCGGCCAAGTCTGCCAGAAGGTGAAGGCGAGCAAACCCGTATCATAGAAGATATAGACAATGCCGACGGACCAGCCTTTGATTCCATGTCCGAGAAATGCCTGGATCAGCAGCGCCAGCCAAAGCAGCAACACCGCACCGTGAATAGCCAAACTGGCAAAAGGCGTGGGCGCTGGTGAAAAGCGCGGAGAATTTTCAAGCAATGCTGCCTTCTGCATCGCGGCGCCGCTGTTGTCGGGGTCGGCATCTAGCATTTTAGCCCTATATGGTGCGGCGCCGTGCAAGCATGGTAGGTGGGAAAGGAGTTTGGAGCGAATCAATGACGCCTGCCAAGAATTACACCAAAATCGCCGTTTTGCTCCATTGGTTCATCGCTCTGCTCATCCTCTGCAATATCGTTCTGGGTCTTGGCTCGCATTACGTGCCAGACGCCGATGTCCGCACGATCATCGATCTGCATAAATCCATCGGCATTACCGTGCTGGGCCTGGCTTTCGTCCGGTTCTTCTGGCGCTTCAACCACTCGCCGCCGCCTTTCCCGCCCGGATACCGCAAATGGGAACGCATCGCGGCGCAAACCGCCCATGTGCTGCTTTACGTGCTGATTTTCGCCATGCCGGTCACCGGATGGATCCATGATTCCGCCTGGGATCAGGCCGCCACGCATCCGATGCAACTGTTCTGGACCATCCCCTGGTTCCGCTTAGGCTTTATCACCAGCCTCGATCCGGCGACCAAGGAAATGGTGCATAGCCTGTTTGGGCATGTTCATAGCTTGCTGAGCTACGCGCTTTACGGCGTGCTGGGCGCGCATGTGCTGGGCGCGTTGAAACACCAGATCATCGACAAGCAGCCGGAACTGCAGCGAATGTGGCGTTGAGACCGCCGTAAACCGCGCTATTCATCCGCCAAAACCTGCCGCGCCACCGCCTCGGCGACTTTGATGCCGTCGATGCCGGCCGATAGGATGCCTCCGGCATAGCCAGCGCCCTCGCCGGCAGGAAACAAACCAAGTGTGTTCAGGCTTTGAAAATCCTTAGCTCGGGTGATGCGAATCGGCGAGGAGGTTCGCGTTTCCACGCCGGTAAGCACCGCGTCCGGCCGGGCGAAGCCCGGAATCTGCGCTTCGAACGCCGGCAAGGCCTCGCGGATGGCCGTGATGGCGTAGCCCGGCAGGCAAGGTGTTAAATCGGTCAAGGTGACGCCGGGCTTGTAGGAAGGCAGCACATCCCCAAACGCCGTGCTTGGCCGGCCGGCGATGAAATCCCCCACGAGCTGGCCGGGAGCGGCATAGGATTCCCCGCCGGCGTGATACGCAGCCGCCTCCCAGCGGCGCTGAAAATCGATCCCGGCCAGCGTGTGGTGCGGATAATCGGCGGGAGAAATGCCGACGACGATGCCGGCATTGGCGTTGCGCTCGTTGCGGGAATACTGGCTCATGCCATTGGTCACCACCCTGCCAGGTTCCGAGGCCGCCGCGACTACTGTGCCACCGGGACACATGCAGAAACTATACACCGAACGGCCATTGCCGGCATGGTGTACCAATTTGTAATCGGCCGCCCCCAGGATCGGGTTGCCGGCAAAGCGGCCAAAGCGGTGGCGGTCGATCATCGGTTGCGGATGCTCGATGCGAAACCCGATAGAAAAGGCCTTGGGCTCGATATGCACGCCCCGGCGCTCCAGCATCTCGAACGTATCGCGCGCGCTATGGCCGATGGCGAGCACCACTTGGCTGGCCGCGATCACCTCGCCGCTCTCCAACACAACCCCGCTGACGCGGCGATCTGCACTCAACCGCAGGTCCACAACCTTCGCGCCGAACCGGTATTCGCCGCCCAGCGCCTCGATGCTGGCGCGCATCGCCTCCACCATGCCGACCAGCCGGAAGGTGCCGATATGCGGCTTGGCCACATAAAGAATCTCCTCCGGCGCGCCGGCCTGCACGAATTCGGCAAGCACCTTGCGGCCGAGATGATGCGGGTCGCGGACCTGGCTGTAGAGCTTGCCGTCGGAAAACGTGCCCGCGCCGCCTTCGCCGAATTGGACATTGGATTCAGGCGTCAGCACCGCGCGGCGCCACAGGCCCCAGGTATCGCGCGTGCGCTCGCGCACGGCCTTGCCGCGCTCGATGATGATCGGTTTCAGGCCCATCTGCGCCAGGATCAGCGCCGCCATCAGACCGCACGGGCCCGCACCGATCACCACCGGGCGCAGGCCCTGCCAGTCGGTCGGGGCCATCACCGGAAAATGGTAACCCGTATCGGGCGAGGGGCGCACATCCTTGTCGCCGGCGCAGCGTGCCAGCACGGCAGCTTCGTCGTGCACGGTGGCATCGACAGCATAGACCAGCTGGATATTGCTCTTGCGCCGGGCATCGTTGCCCCGCTTGGCGAGCGTGAAGCGCACAAGATCGGCGCGCAGGATCTGCAACCGCGCGCAGATCGCGGTTTCGAGATCCTCGGACGAATGGTCCAGCGGCAGTTTGATTTCGGTCAGGCGCAACATCGTTGTGTCCCTAACCGGCGCGCGGCTCCGGGGAAAGCGGCTT
>JAMFRY010000026.1 GCA_026225015.1 Alphaproteobacteria bacterium | reverse complement strand
GCTTGCACCCGGATGGCGTCCTCGGGCGCGCGGATATCGATGCTGTAGGTCACGCGGCCGGGAATGCTGTTGGGCGCGCCGGGATGCACGGCAAGCGAGCCGACGGTGGCGACCAGATTCGGAATTGCGGCGGTATGGGCCTCGATGCCGAGAATTTGCTCGGCGGCGGCGGCAAGCGCGTCTCTGCGCATCGCCATCGGAACGGTGCCGGCATGGCCGGCGGCGCCGATGACAGTGACGGTGAGGCGGGAGGCGCCGTTAATGGCGGTGACCACGCCTACAGGTAAGTTTTTCGCCTCAAGCACCGGCCCCTGTTCGATATGTAGTTCGACATAGCCGAGGATTTGCTCGGGCATGCGGGCGATTTGCGGAATTTCACCGGGATTGCAGCCGAAATTTTTTAGCGCGTCTGCCAGGGTGACGCCATCGGCATCGGCATCGGCGCCGGCCAAGGCGGCGGGGTCGAATTTGCCGGCAATGGCGCGCGAGCCTGAGAGGGTTTGCGGGAAGCGCACGCCTTCCTCGTCCCCAAAGGCGATGATCTCAACGGCAAAGGGAAGCGCCTTTGCCGCCGCAAACGCCGAAATGGCGGCGAGCACGCCGAAATTACCGTCATAGGCGCCGGCATCGCGCACCGTGTCGATATGCGAGCCCAACAGCAGAACGGGTTTTGCCGCACTGTGCATGGTACGGCCGACGAGATTGCCGATGGCGTCCAGCCTGGTCTCCAGCCCGGCCTGGCGCATCCAGCCTTCAACCAGAGGAATGGCACGGGCATGGGCGGGGGAGAGGAACAAACGGGTCAGCGCGCCCGGCGTGTCGGTGATGCGGCTAAGTTCAGCCAATCGGTTCATCAGGCTGTGGGACATGGTCCATAAAATTCCGTGTTGCAGTGCGATGAACGTTAAGACAGTATGGCCGCAGAAGGAAACAGGAACCCGATGACGCAGGATAGCGAAGCTGCCCAGTTTATGCGCCACGCCATCGCTCTGGCCTATCAGGGCATGTCGGGCGGCCATGGCGGTCCGTTCGGGGCAGTGATCGTGAAGGATGGCGAGATCATCGGGCAGGGGCATAATCGCGTGCTCTCCGCCAAGGACCCGACTGCCCATGCCGAGGTAACCGCGATCCGCGATGCGTCGAAATATTTGCAGGCCTTCGATCTTTCGGGATGCGAAATCTACGTCAACGGGATGCCCTGCCCGATGTGCATGTCGGCGATTTTCTGGGCCCGGATCGGCAAGGTATTTTACGGCGCGCCGCCGAAAGACGCTGAGGCCATCGGCTTCGACGATGCAAAATTCTATCTTGAACTGGCGAAGGCGCCGGAGGAACGCGAAGTGCCGGCAATATTCCTGCAGGAATGTCACGCCGAGGCGCTGGCCTGTTTCAAGAGTTGGGCCGATAACGATTCCCGCATTCCCTATTGAGGCAAGGGTGATGGGCGGGCTGGCGAAATTTGGCAAAGCCGAGTTCATCGAAAGGTTCGGACCTATTTTCGAACATTCGCCCTGGGTGGTCGAAGCTGCCTGGGCGCATCAGCCCTTTGCGGACGCTCAGGCGCTGCATGCGGCTTTCATGGCGGCGGTGGAGGCAGAAGGCGAGGCCGCGCAGCTCGCGCTGATCAACGCGCATCCGGAACTGGCAGCCCGGATCGAGCTGACCGATGCCTCGCAATCGGAACAAATGGGCGCGGGGTTGCGGCATTTGACGGTGCCGGAATTTGAACATTTTGCCGCGTTGAACGCCGCCTATCGGGAAAAATTCGGCTTTCCGTTCATCATCTGCGTCAGATTGAACAGCAAAGCCGCGATTCTGGCGGCGTTCGAGGCGCGGCTTGCCCATGATGCGGCGGCCGAACGCAAAGAGGCGATTGTCCAGATCGGGCTGATCTCGAAATTGCGGCTACAGGATTTGTTGGAAGGATCACGCGAATGAGCGCTGCGCTGAAAGACACCACCGAGGCGGCGTTGGCTGAACTTACCGGCCGGGTGCGCCATGACCTGGAATGTCTCGACTATCCCGCCCATCAATGGGTGCGTGCGCATAAGCACAGCTCCGGCCAGCATGTTTACGATGCGGTGATCATCGGTGGCGGGCAATGCGGACTCGCAGTCGCCTTTGGCCTGAAGCGCGACAAGGTGGAAAATATTTTGGTCGTCGATGAAAACCCGGCCGGCTTTGAAGGCCCTTGGATCACCTATGCGCGGATGGTGACGCTGCGGACGCCGAAATATCTCACCGGGCCGGATCTCGGGCTGGCCTCGCTCACCTTCCGCGCGTTCTGGGAGGCGCAATATGGGCAAGCCGCCTGGGAGAAAGTGGAGAAAATCCCGCGCGAGGAATGGATGCGCTATCTGCGCTGGTTCCGCGCCACGCTGGAAATTCCGGTGCAGAACGAAACCAAGGTCATGCTGATCGAGCCTATCGAGCGCGGCCTTTTCCGCCTGCAGCTTTCCGGCGCTGGGGCAAAAGCGCCGCTGCTGGCCCGCAAGGTGGTGCTGGCCACCGGGATACAGGGCGGCGGGGAATGGCACATGCCGTCTTTCATTACCTCCGTGCTGGGCAAGCATCTCTACGCGCATACCTCCGGGCCGATCGACTACACCCCGTATATCGGCAAAAAAATCGGCATTCTGGGTGGCGGCGCCTCGGCCTTTGATAATGCACAATATGCGATGGCGCATGGCGTCAGTGAGGCTCATGTCTTCATGCGGCGCCGCGAGATGCCGCGGATCAACCCGATACGCTTCATGGAAAATGCCGGATTTTTAAAGCATTTCGCAGACCTGACCGATGCTGAAAAATATGAGGCCATGGATTTCTTCCTCAACCACAGCCAGCCGCCGACCAATGACACATTTTCGCGCGCCTCCGCCTATTCGGGCTTCGCCCTGCATCTGGGCGAACCTTGGCAAAAAGTGGAGGAAATTCCTGAAGGCGTGCGGGTAACGACGCCCAAGGGCACGCATGATTTCGCCTTTATCGTCGCCAGCACCGGGCTGTTGACGGATGTGGCGCTGCGGCCGGAATTGGCGGCGGTGGCCGCTGACATCGCGCATTGGCGGGATGTCTATACCCCGCCGGAGGGCAAGGTGAACCGGCTGATCGAGGATCACCCCTATCTCGGACCCGCCTTCGAATTTCTGCCGAAAACACCTGCGGCGGCGGACCGGCTATATGGTCTGTTCGTTTTCAATTACTCGGCATTGGTGAGTCTGGGTCTGTCGGCCGCGGCATTGTCCGGGCTGAAATTCGCGGCGCCAAAACTCAGCGCCGGCATCACGCGGCAGCTCTTTACTGACGACTCACGAGAGATACTCGCCGATTTCCTGGCCTATGACCAGGTGGAGTTCGTCCACTGAGCGGGCTGACGACGCATGTGCTCGACACGGCGCGCGGCGGTGGTGCTGCGAATATGCGGGTGCAGTTGCGGCGCGGCGGCGCGTTTCTGGCGGATGTGACTTTGGATAAAACCGGCCGCGCCAAGCTGGCCGAGACCCTGGAAGAAGGCGGTTATGAATTGCTGTTCCATGCCGGCGTCTATCAGGGCGGCGGATTTTTAGATGTGATACCGATATGGTTCCACGTGGCCGATGCAAATGAACACTACCATGTGCCGTTGATCCTCTCGCCCTTCGGCTATTCAACCTATCGGGGCGGCTGAGATGGCCTATCCCCGTGATATGGCAGGATATGGCAAGATAAAACCCTTCGCGGACTGGCCGGGGGGTGCCAAAATCGCGATCAATTTCGTGCTCAATTATGAAGAAGGCGCGGAAAATTGCATTTTGCATGGCGATGCGGCTTCGGAAGCCTTTCTTTCGGAAATCATCGGCGCGCAACCTATCGCCGGTGAACGCCATATCAGTATGGAAAGCCTGTACGAATATGGCTCGCGCGCTGGGTTCTGGCGGTTGCAGAAGCTCTTCTCCGAACGCCAATTGCCGGTAACGGTATTCGGTGTGGCAATGGCAATGGCGCGAAACCCCGATGCAGTGGCGGCAATGCTGGAATCGGGATGGGAAATCGCCAGCCATGGCTATCGCTGGATCAACTACCAGCATATCCCCGAGCCGATCGAGCGCGAACATCTGGCGCTGGCAATCGCGCTGCATACCGAGCTGACCGGCGCGCAGCCCTTGGGATGGTATACCGGCCGTACAAGCCCGAACACCGCAAGGCTGGTGGCGCAAGAAGGCAGGTTTGTCTATGATTCGGATTCCTATGCCGATGACCTGCCCTATTACGACCGCGCGCATGGCCGGCCGCAACTGATTGTCCCCTACACGTTGGATGCGAATGACATGCGCTTTTGCGCCGCGCAGGGGTTCAATTCCGGCGAGCAGTTTTTCACCTATCTCAAGGATTGTTTCGACGTGCTCTACGCGGAAGGCGAGGCTGAGCCGAAGATGATGTCGGTTGGGCTGCATTGCCGCATCGTGGGAAAACCGGGCAGGGCGGCGGCTTTGGCGCGGTTTCTGGACTACGTGCAGGGCCATGAACGTGTCTGGGTGGCGCGGCGCATCGACATTGCGCGACACTGGCTGGAGTGCCATCCACCGCCCGGCGCGCATTCGCCTGGTTTCCAGCTGGCGTGATACGTTTTTTGTGGAATGGCCAGAGTGAAATGGCCAGATGCATGTGCTGCCCGCGGCCAGACCGCATGCGCAGTTGCAGGCGTTGAATTCCCGCCCCACATAGTGGCGATGAAACCATCCTCGG
>JAMFRY010000225.1 GCA_026225015.1 Alphaproteobacteria bacterium | reverse complement strand
TGGCGCTGCTGAACAAATTTGGCGGCAAGTACCCAACCGTTACTTCTGCGAAACTAACTGGCACTTCGGCGCCGAATTCGATTGTTTATCTAAGCCATAGCGATGTCCTGCTCGCCGAGGTGGAAACCAACGCCAAAGGCGCCTGGAGCTATACCCTTACAGGCCTTTCAAACGGTACCAACACCATCGTCGCCGGCACAACCCGGCCCGGCACCGATGGCACGATCGCCGCCATTGTCTTCAACCTCGAAGCCCCTGCCACGGTTAAAACCAACGCGCTCGCCGCCATTAGCGCGGCTATCGTGACGCCAGCCACCGTTTCAAGCGCGAGCATGGGCTTTCAGTCCGCCACGCTTTCGGCGGCGTCAAGCACGGTAACAACAAGCACGGTTACAACAAGCACAGGTACATGCACCGCCAGCGCGCCGGCCACGCCGCAACAAGCCGTGAATCCGTGGCGGGAACTTCTCGCCAATCATCCCCAGATGGCCATGTTTTTTCAGGAGATTACCCATACCAGCCACGCCTTGACCGGCGCGGTTGGCGCCATAGCGTTCGGATGGGCGGCCCAGTTTGTCCCCAGCTTCGATATAGGTTCCTTGGTGGCGGGCATCTCCGCCCAAATCTGAGCCGCGCCAATCGCGTGATTGCCGCGCCAACTTTGGCCCGAGGGTTTACATCCGGGCCAAAGCTGGCTGAATTGGCGCATGGTCAAATTGACAAAAATCTACACGCGCGGCGGGGATGCCGGCGAAACTTCGCTCGGCGATGGCAGCCGGGTGGCGAAATCCTCGGCCCGGGTGGCAAGTTATGGCGAGGTGGATGAGGCTAATGCGATTCTGGGGATCGTCCGGCTGTACCTGAGCGGGCCGGAAGACGCGGTGCTGGCCAGGGTGCAGAACGACCTGTTCGATCTGGGCGCGGATTTATGCACGCCAATCGTGGAAGAGCCGGCGGTTCCGGCCTTGCGGGTGACCCAGGCGCAGGTGGATTGGCTGGAAGCGCAGATCGACCGGATGAATGTCGAGCTTGCGCCCCTGAATTCCTTCGTTCTGCCGGGCGGCACGGAGGCGGGGGCGTTCCTGCACCAGGCCCGTTGTGTGGTGCGCCGGGCGGAGCGGGTGCTGGTGGGCCTGCTGGCATTGCCCGATGAGAAGGTGAACCGCCTGGTGCTGGTGTATTTGAACCGGCTTTCGGACCTGCTCTTCGTGATGTCGCGCTATATGAACGGCAAGGGCGCCGATGATGTGCTTTGGGTCCCTGGGGGCGGCTCCCCACGGGCCAGCGCTTCGGGAACAAAGCGTGGCGGCTGATGCAATAGCGGGGGCAACGCCGGTCATCAGCGGCGGCTGGCAGATTGCGACCCGATTTGCCGGACCTGCGCAAGGCGAGGGCAGGCAGTTCTGTGCGGTCTATGAGGGCGGCGCGTTCGGCCACCCGGAACGCGGGATGATTGCCGCCATCGCCTGCGGCCATCCGGCGGATGCAGGTAGCGTCAAAGGCGCCAGCACCTCCGCGCAGCTGGTCATGCACAGCTTTGCCGAAGGTTATTTCGGCGCAAGACGCACTTTCGGCGCCAAGCGGGCGGTGGAGCTGGCCTTGACCAGCATCAATCCCTGGCTGCACGGACAGATCCGGAATGACACAAGCGGCCAACTGACGCCGGTATCGCTTACGTCCTTGCTGTTCTACGGCTCCGTTGTCGGGGTCGCGCAGATCGGCGCCGGCCGCGCCTTCCGCCGGCGGGCGCAAAAAATCACGCCGGTGATGGACGATCATCTGCCAACGCCGCCGCATGGCAAAGCGGAGCCGGTGCGCGCGGTCGGCCTGGATATGGAACTTTCGGTGGATTTCGAGGAGCTGGACGCGGCCGCCGGTGATCAGTTTTTGCTGTTAGGCGGGCTGGATGGTTTTCAGCCGGCGATCGTGGAGGCGGGGTTCCGGCTGGAATTGCCCGAGAACAGCCAAGCCAGCATTGTGCTGCTGGAGGTGATCGCTGCACCCGGCAGGGATGCGGCGGCGCGTCGCGGCGAGCTGGCCGATCTGCCCTTGCGGCCGGCGCCGCGGGCCGGCGATGTTTGGGATGGCTTCGTCATCGGCAAAACCATCTATCAAGGCCGCTACACGGTATTGAAAATCGCCCATGACAGCATCGAGGACCGGGAAGTGGTGCTGAAAATCCCGCTGCCCTCGATGCTGCAGGATGAGGTATTCTCGGCCGGCTTCATGCGCGAGGCCTGGATCGGCAGTACGGTGCGCGGCAATAACGTGGCGCGCTATATCGAACTGCCGCCGGAGCGGCGCTCCAGCCTATATCTGGTGATGCCCTATTACCGGGGCGAGACGCTGGAGCGGCGCCTGGTCCGGCCGCCGCCTCTATTGCTGCCCGATGGGGTGGGCATTGCGCTCAAACTCTGCGAGGCGGTGCAGGATCTGGCGGCAATCCAGATCGTGCATCGCGATTTGAAGCCGGAGAATATCATTCTGCTGCCGGGCAATGAGGTGAAGCTGCTGGATCTGGGCCTGGCCTACCTGCCCGGCATCGATATACGCGACGCGGTGAAGCCGGGCGGGACCTTGCGCTACATGGCGCCGGAATTGCTGAAGGGTGTGCAGGCCAGCGCCCGCAGCGAGGTTTATGCGCTGGCGGTGACGATCTATCGTATGTTCTCCGGCGGCGCCTATCCGTTCGGGCAGCGCGAAACTGTGCCGCTGGCGCGCTTGCGGCCGGATTTGCCGGGCTGGCTGGGCAAAATCATCAAACAGGCCATGGCAACCGATCCAATGGAGCGCTTCGCCGATGCCGGGGAGATGGCCAAGGCGCTCTATGATGGCCTGGTGACGGGTGAGGAAGATGCGGCCAAGGAGCGCCGCTTTGTGTTGACGAAATTGCAGCTCTGGCAGGCGGCGGCGGTGATTTTCGCGATCGGCTTTTTTGCGCTGCTGGCGCGTTCGCTGCGTTGATGCGCATTTTATATATGAGCGATCTGCATCTGGAGATGGAGAGTTTCCGTCTGGCGATTCCGGGTTGGGCGGAGTTTCTGGCCCGGCACAAGCGCGATCCGCGCCATCCCTCGCGCGGGCCGATGCTGAACGAGGTTGGCAGCGTTGATCTGGTGGTGCTGGCGGGCGATATCCATAACGGCTTGCGCGGAATTGTTTATGCCGAGCAGGTTGCGGATTACCTGGATGCGCCGGTGGTGATGGTTGCCGGCAACCATGAGTATTATCATCACGACGCGGCCGTGCTGCTGACCGCCTTGCGCGCCGCCGCGAAAAAAACCGAGCGTGTGCATTTTCTTGAAAACACCTCGGCCGTGTTCGAAGCCGGGGGTGAAAAGGTAAAGGTGCTGGGCAGCACGTTATGGACCGATTTTGCCCTGCATGGCGATCCGGCAAGCTCGGCGCTGAATGCGCACCAACTGATGAACGATTACCGCTTCGTCGATCTAAATCGGGTGAAACTGGCGCCCTGGGACACCAGGCGTTTTCATCAAGCCTCCCGGCAATGGCTGCAAGAGGAACTGGCGAACACCGAAGCCAGTGTGAAACGAGTGGTGGTGAGCCATCATGCACCAAGCGGCCTGGTGCTGGGCAAACGGCAGGGGGCAATTGCGCCGGCTTATGCATCGGAGATCATTGGTGCATTTGGAGTTGGACAACTGGATTTATGGATTCACGGCCATACGCATTTCCGGCATGATAGCCGGATCGGCGGCGTAAGGCTGGTCTCGGCGCCGCGCGGCTATGTCGGGCATGACGGGGCAGGGGCGCTGCAGTTCAAGCCGGGGATTGTGGAGGTCTGAGCGGAGTTTGGGACAAGCAAGACGAGGAACGGCTCCGGAGGGAGAGCGCAGAGGCTGGGCAAGAATTCGATCCTGAAACAAATCGATAGATTTTTCTTCCGGTGCCCGGACAAAATCCTGAAGTTTTTCCTACCACGGCTCCAAAAAGCGGTAAATCAAAGTGCAACTTTGTAACAGTCGCGCAACCCAAAAAATTCTTGCCAACGGTACCATCTGGGATTGATAGACCCGGAAAGCGGACATTTCCCCCGGAACCAGCAGAACTGGCGCGAAATCATTGGAATCACAGATTAAATGTCAACCAAACAAGTGTTTTTGGCATTTCGGCCATATCTTTTGAAACGTGCAACCCATTGATATTAAAAGCCACGCGCCAGTTCGCAGAAGTTTTCGTAACTGCCCAGGTACCCCTGGTGTTGCCACCTGATTGACTGGTCACGGTGTGTTGTGAATCAAGGTGGTCATGGCACCTGCGGGCATTTCTCCCTCGACCGAAGACCTGCTTGCGGTGATCGCGGCGCAGCAGGCGCAGATTGCCGCCCTGTTGGCGCGGATTGCTGAGCTTGAGC
>JAMFRY010000224.1 GCA_026225015.1 Alphaproteobacteria bacterium | reverse complement strand
GGTGCTGGAGATGCATGTGGACGGCTTCCGGTTCGACCTGGCCTCCGCGCTCGCAAGGGAATTGTTCGATGTGGACCGGCTCGGCTCCTTCTTCGACACCATCGGCCAGGATCCGGTGCTCTCGCAGGTGAAGCTCATCGCCGAGCCGTGGGATATCGGCACGGGCGGTTACCAGGTCGGTAACTTCCCACCTGGTTGGAACGAGTGGAACGACAAGTATCGAGACACCATGCGCGCCTACTGGAAAGGCGACGGCGGCCTCATCGGAGACTTCGCGCGTCGCTTCACCGGCTCCGCCGACTTATACGAGGCGAGCGGACGCAAGCCGCACGCCAGCATCAACTTCGTCACCGCCCACGATGGCTTCACGCTCGAAGACCTCGTCAGCTACAACGACAAACATAATGAGGCCAACGGCGAAGGCAATCGCGACGGGCACAACGACAACCGCTCGTGGAACTGCGGCGTCGAGGGGACCACGGACGATCCACAGATCAAGGCACTGCGCGCCAAACAGCGTCGCAACCTCATGGCCAGCCTGGTGCTGTCGCAGGGCGTGCCCATGGTGCTCGGCGGTGACGAGCTCAGTCACACGCAGGGAGGAAACAACAATCCCTACTGTCAGGATAACGAGACCTTCTGGTTGAACTGGCGCCTGGATGAGGAACAGGAACGGTTTTTGGAATTCACCGGGCAGGTGATCGCCTTACGGCGCCGCCACGCGGTGTTCAGCCGCCGTCGCTTCCTGCAGGCCGACGCCATGACCGCCGAGGGGCTGAAGGAGATTATCTGGCTCACTCCGCATGGCGACGAGATGACCGAGACGGAGTGGAACCAGCATTTCGCGCGCTGCCTGGGAGTGTATCTTGCGGGGGCAGCCCTAGAGCGCCGTGACCGTCACGGTCACCCGGTCAAGGACAACAACTTCCTGCTGCTGTTCAACGCCCATCACGAAATGATCTCGTTCAAGCTGCCGAATTTCCTGATCGAAAAATCCTGGTGGACGGTGCTGGACACCGCGGCGGTGGAGAAGCCCTTCGCGCAGAACCGCATCGAGCCGGGGAGCGAATACCCCTTGCACGGGCGTTCCCTCGCCCTCCTGCGGGAGACCGCTTACCGATGACCCGACGACGTCATGACATGCCGTTTGGAGCCGAGCTGACCGCCTCCGGGCAGGTGCGCTTTCGCCTCTGGGCACCGGCCGCGCATGAGGTCGAGCTCATGCTCCACGAAGAGGCCGGCAAGCCGCGGCCGCTCAAAATGAGTGCGCAACCGGACGGCTGGTTCGAACTCGTCACGGGCGAAGCGCACTCGGGGAGCCGCTATCGTTACCGGATCGATGGAAAAACGGAGGTTCCCGACCCCGCTTCGCGCAGCAATCCCGACGACATTCATGGACCGAGCGAAGTCATCGACTCCGCGGCGTTCGAATGGGACGACGACGCCTGGCGCGGCCGGCCCTGGCACGAGGCAGTGGTCTATGAGTTGCACGTCGGCACGTTCAGTTCCGAAGGAACCTTCGCCGGTGTCGAGAAAAAGCTCGATCACCTGGCCGAGCTGGGCATCACCGCCATCGAGCTCATGCCGATCGCCGATTTTCCCGGCAAGCATAACTGGGGCTATGATGGCGTGTTGCCCTACGCGCCGGATGAGGTCTACGGCACGCCCGAGCAACTCAAGACGCTGATCGACGCGGCCCATGGGCTCGGCCTGATGGTATTCCTGGATGTGGTGTATAATCATTTCGGACCCGATGGAAATTATCTGAACGCTTATGCGTCCAGCTTCTTCACTGCAGATGTTCATACGCCCTGGGGCAATGCGATCGACTTTACGCGCCGACAGGTCCGGCGGTTCTTCATTGAGAACGCGTTGTACTGGCTCAACGATTACCACTTCGACGGCTTGCGGTTCGACGCGGTGCACGCGATTTTCGACGCGACGTTCTTGACCGAAATGGCCGGCGAAATCCGCCGCAAAATCGATGATCGGCATGTGCATTTGGTACTGGAAAATGAGAAGAACGATGCCGCCATGCTGACCGGCAGCCCCAGGGAACAAAAATTCGACGCGCAGTGGACCGATGACTGGCATCATTGCCTGCACGTCCTTTTAACTGGAGAAAACGAAGGCTATTACGAGGATTTTTTTAATCCGGCGGAGCAATTGGCGCGCTGTTTGAGCGATGGGTTTGCGTATCAAGGTGAACCATCCGCCCATGCCGGAGGCAAGCCCCGCGGCACGGCGAGCGCGCATCTGCCAACCACCGCCTTCGTGATTTGCCTGCAAAATCACGACCAAATCGGCAACCGGGCGTTTGGCGAGCGGTTGACGGTGCTGGCCGAGCCTCAAGGATTGCGGGCCGCCGCCTTGCTGCTGCTGATGACCCCACAAATCCCCATGCTGTTCATGGGCGAGGAATGGGGCGAGGAGAGTCCGTTTTTGTTCTTTACCGATCATCACGACGAACTGGCCGACGCGATTCGCAACGGGCGCCGCAAGGAATTCGCGCATTTCCCCGCCTTCAGCGATCCCGAGAGGCGCGAGCAGATTCCCGATCCCAACGCTGCCGAAACCTATCGGCAGTCGATCCCGCAATGGCGCAATGACCTGAGCGGACAAGTCTCCGCACTCTACGCAAACGCCTTGCAGTTGCGCGCGCAGCATATCGTGCCTCGACTAAAGGGCACGGTTTCCAGCGGCGCCAGGGCGCTGGGCGAGTCTGCCGTAACCGCAAGCTGGCGCATGGCGGATGGCGCCAAGCTTAGCATTGCTTCCAATTTTGGCCGCCGAGCCATGGATTTCACCTTATCCGGCGAGCCGCTCCTCGTTAGCAGCGACGCGCAAAAATATGATGGCGCTACACTGCCGGCATTCACAACCTATGTATGGCTGCATTGCCCATGAACACTCACCTGCATGATTTGGCGCGCGCCGCCGGTGTGGAAATCCATTGGCGCGACGTGCATGGAAACGACCAGATTGTCGCCGATGAAGGCCTCCGCGCGGTGCTGGCCGCCATCGACCTGCCGGCAGAAACGCCGGCACAAATTCGGGAATCCCTTGGCGCAATTCAAGGCGAGGCGGCGCATCGGGCGGAGCCGCTGATCACGGCGGACTTCGCCACGCCAATCCGGGTTTTTGGCCCTCCCGGGCGCTACCGGATCACGTTGGAATCCGGATTGACTATCGACGGCCATGCGGATCAAGCCGGCTTGTGCCAAGTGGAACTGGCTGGCGTGAACGAGTCCGGCTATCACCAGTTGGAATTGGGCGGCGCCACGCGTAGCCTGGCCGTCGCGCCGGCACGGGCGTTTACGCTGGAGGATGCCGCAAAGGGCCGCAAACTCTGGGGCATTGCCATACAACTCTACGCTCTGCGCCGGCATAATGATGGCGGGATCGGCGATTTTACGGCGCTGGCCAAGCTTGCCACCCAGGCCGCCGCGCATGGCGCGGATGTGCTGGCCATCAGCCCGGTGCACGCATTGTTCTCGGCGGACCCTCGGCGCTTCAGCCCCTATTCTCCGTCCAACCGCGCGGCGCTGAACGTGCTGCATATTACTGAACCGAGCGACCTCCCCGGCGAGGCGATGATCGATTGGCCGGTGGCGGGCGCCGCCAAATTGCAGGCGCTCCGCCACGCCTACGAGAATTTTCACGACCACGACGCGCTGAACGCCTTCCGGCACGAGAGCGGCGACCGGATTACGCGCCACGCGTTATTCGAGGCAATCCAGGCGGAGCTGGCGCCGGGCAATGATACGGCGCTGGACTGGCGGAATTGGCCGGAGGCCTACCGCGACCCGAAAAACCCGGCGGTGTTGCGGTTTTTCGATACGCATACGCATGAAGTGGGCTTTCACATCTATCTGCAATATCGCGCGGATAAGGAATTGCGGGCAGCGCAGCGCGCGGCGCGGGAAGCCGGGATGCGGATTGGCCTGGTCGCCGACCTGGCGGTGGGCACGGACCATGCCGGCAGCCAGAGCTGGAGCTACCAAGCCCAAGTTTTGCGCGGGCTGGAAATTGGCGCGCCGCCGGATGCCATCAACCGGGAGGGTCAGAGCTGGGGGATTACCGCGCTCTCGCCGCACGGGATGCGGCAAAGCGGCTTTACCGCCTTCATCGAAATGCTCCGCCACGCGCTGCGCCATGCCGGCGGCGTGCGTATCGACCATATCATGGGCCTGGCGCGGCTATGGGTGATCCCGTTCGGAATGCGTTCCGGGCAGGGCGCCTATTTGAAGCTTCCCGCGGTGGATCTGCTGCGTCTGGTGGCCTTGGAATCGCAGCGCCACAGAGCGGTGATCATCGGCGAGGATCTTGGCACGCTCCCGGAGGGATTCGATGCTCGGCTGAATCGCGCCGGTATTGCCGGCCTGCGCGTAATGTGGTTCGAGCGAGACGGATCGGGTTTCAAGCCGCCATCCGCCTGGACGAATACCGCGGTGGCAATGACCACCACCCATGATTTGCCCACGGTCGCGGGCTGGTGGACAGGTAATGACATCGCCTGGCGCAATCGTTTGGGAATGGCCGGCGATAGCGAGGAAATGCGCGCGGCCGACCGTGCGGCGTTATGGTCGGCGTTTCGTAGTTCCGGCGCCACCCAGGCTGCGATGCCGGCGCCGGAACGCGGCGATCTGGCCGCGGATGCGGCCAGCGCGCATCTCGGCCTCGCCGTCTCCACGCTCGCATTGCTGCCGATCGAGGATGCGCTGGCGCTGCCCGAGCAGCCAAATCTGCCCGGCACCCATGCCGAGCATCCAAATTGGCGCCGCCGGCTTGCCGAGCCCGCCGATGAGCTCTTCAACCGGCCCGATGTCGCGGCGCGGCTGAAAGCCCTCTCCAAAGCACGAGAGCGCAGTTGAGCCAATCCACCACTCCAATTGCGACCTGCCGTCTGCAATTCTTTGCCGGTTTCACGCTCGATGACGCCGTGGAAATCGTTCCTTACTTGGCGGGGCTTGGCATCAGCCATGTTTATGCCTCGCCTTTATTGAAGGCGCGACCAGGCTCCACGCATTGCTATGATATCGTCGATCACAACGCGATCAATCCGGAGCTGGGCGGCGAGCCCGCCTTGCATCGCCTGGTGGCGGCGTTGCGCCGGCATGATATGGGCCTGATTGTCGATATCGTGCCCAACCACATGGGGGTTGGTGGTGCCGACAATGCCTGGTGGCTGGATGTGCTGGAATCTGGCCGCGCCAGCGCTTTCGCCGAATTCTTCGATATCGATTGGGAACCGCCCGACACCGCTTTGCGCGGCAAAATCCTGGCGCCATTTCTCGGCAGTGCCTATGGCGAGGCTCTGGCCAGCGGCGAGTTCCAGCTGGAATGCGACACGGCAACGGGGGGCCTGCATATCCAGTATCACGAGCACCGCTTCCCGATTTCGCCACGCAGCGCCGCGATTGTTCTGCATAACGAGACTCTTTTGAAACCCGTCTCGCTGGCTTTTGCAGAGGCTGCGCGCAGCACGGGGCGCGCAGCCGCGCAATCCGCCGGGACAAATGCCAAGGCGATGCTGAAAGCAACGCTGAACAGTGAGGAAGGCAGAACCGCCCTCGCCGCCGCGCTGGCGCGGTTTGACGCCGCAACGCCGGACGGGCAGCGCCGGCTGCATGAATTGCTGGAACGCCAACATTACCGGCTGGCCTGGTGGCGCGCCGCGGCCGACGAAATCAACTGGCGCCGGTTTTTCGATATCAACACCTTGGCCGGCCTGCGGGTGGAATTGCCGCGCGTGTTCGACGCCACGCATCGACTGATTCTTGAGCTTTATGCCGAAGGCCTGATCGACGGCGTGCGCATTGATCATATCGACGGCCTGGCCGATCCGCGGCTGTATTGCCGCAAACTGCGCCGCTCGATGGAGGTTGCGGGGTCGAAACGGCCGGCAGACGTTCCGCACGGCGCACCTTACATCGTGGTGGAGAAAATCCTGGCGCCGCGCGAGCGCCTGAGCGCTGACTGGCTGACCAATGGCACCACCGGCTATGATTTCATGGATCAGGTGAGCGGGGTTTTACACGATCCTGAAGGCGAAGCGCCGCTTACCGCGATCTGGGCGAATTTCAGCGCACGGCAGGGCGATTTCGAGCAGGAGGAGCACGCGGCGCGCCGGCAGATTCTGCGTGACAATCTCGCCAGCGAGTTGAACGCAACCGCCGCGGCGCTACACCGGATTGCGCGGCGGGATTTGTTCACGCGTGATCTCACGCTCACCGCGATCCGCCGCGCGCTTGAGGAGTTGTTGGTATATTTCCCGGTCTATCGCATCTATGCCGGCAGGGTGGGGCGCAGCGAGACGGATGCGCAGGTGATGGAGCGTGCGGCTTCCGGCGCGCGCCGGACCTTCCGCGCCGCCGACCGGCAGCTTCTGGACGTGTTACGGCTATGGCTCTCGGAGGAGCCGCCGCGCAGCCTGCCCGCCGGCGCGCGCCGCAATGAACGCCTGCGCGCCATGGTGCGCTTTCAGCAGCTCTCCGCCCCCACCGCAGCAAAGTCGGTGGAAGATACTGCCTTCTACCGCTATGGCCGCCTGCTTTCGCGCAACGAGGTCGGCTCCAATCCCGGCCTGTTCGCCTATACGCCGGCCGCATTCCACGCCTCATGCCTGGAGCGCCAGAAGCGCCTGCCAGGGGCATTGCTGGCGACCGCGACGCATGACCACAAGCGCGGCGAGGATACGCGCGCCCGGATTGCCGTTTTGAGCGAAATTCCGGCGGAATGGGAGGCCGCGCTGAATCGCTGGATGCGCCTGAACACAATTATCCGCCGCGACCTTGCCTCCGGCCCGGCGCCCAGCCCTGCCGATGAAGTGATGCTGTACCAAACCCTCGTCGGCGCCTGGCCGCTGGGGCTTGGATCTGAAGATAGCGCGGCGATTGCGGCCTTCGCCGAACGCGTGGCTGCTTGGCAGGAAAAATCCATCCGGGAAGCCAAGCTGGTCTCCGAATGGGCCGCGCCGCATGAGGAATATGAAACCGCAGCCAAGCAGTTTCTGCTGCAAACCTTGGATGCGTCCCGGCCGGTTTTGAATGATATCGTCGCCTTCGCAAGCCGGCTCGACCTGGCCGGCGCCATTAACGGACTTGCGCAGACATTGCTGCGGCTGACCGCGCCTGGCGTGCCGGATCTCTATCAGGGGACCGAATTCTGGGACCAGAGTTTCGTGGATCCGGATAACCGCCGCCCGGTCGATTTTCTTGCGCGGGCGGCAACGCTGGGACTGGAGGAAACGCCTGCGAGTTGCTTGCAGCATTGGCAGGATGGCGCGGTGAAGCAGGCGATCATCGCGCGGGTTTTGAAATTGCGCGCCGAACTCGCCTCGCTGTTCGAACAGGGTGATTACCAGAAGCTGGAGGCCGAAGGCCCTAACGCCTTGCATCTGCTGGCCTTCGCGCGCCGTTACAAAGGTGTGACCATCGTCGTCGCGGTTACACGGCTTAGCGTACCGCTGCTCGGCGAGGCCAGTCTTCCCCTGGCGCCGCCCGAGATTTGGGGGGATACCATGCTGACACTGCCTGGCGCCGGCTTTGGGGACATGCTGAAGGGCAACGCCTTACCCTCGCACCAGGTCCCCGTCAGCACGTTATTCTCCGATCTTCCCGTTGCTTTGCTGAGGCTATGACTAAGCTGCCGCCGCTCAACCGTAACAGCGCAGTATTTCTGGATATCGATGGCACGCTCATTGATCTTGCGCCCACCCCGCAATCGGTGCAGGTGCCGCCGGGCCTGCCGGATGTTCTGCGCAAAACCCGGGCCCGGCTCGGCGGCGCGCTCGCCCTCATCTCCGGGCGCAAATTGGCGGATATCGACAGCCTGTTCGGACCCGGTCTGCCCTGCGCCGCCGAGCACGGATCGCTATTGCGCGGCGCCGATGGCGTACTGACGCAAAAGGTCAAGCGCCTCGCCGCTTATGATCAATGGCTGAGAGTTCTGAAGGCCGAGAGTGAGGAAATGCCAGGGGTGCTGATCGAGGAGAAGGAGTTCAGCCTGGTCGTGCATTACCGCCGCGCCCCGCAATTCGAGCCGGCGCTGAGCCAATTGGTGGACCGCTTGATCGGCGCCAGTGACGATGCGGTTCTGCTGCTGGCGCATTGTGCGTTCGAGATGAAACCGCGCGGCGGCAACAAGGCCGACGCGCTCGCCTGGTTCATGGAAAAACCGCCTTTCGCCGGCCGGCAGCCGGTTTTCATCGGCGATGACATCACCGACGAACCCGCCATCCGCCGGGCCGCCGAGATCGGTGGGCTTGGCTTGCACGTCGCCCGCGATTTTGGCGGCAAAACGCAACAGGTGCGGGACTGGATCATGCTGTAGCTCAAGAAAAAAGGCGCTTCTTTCTCCCTTTCAAGCCTGTTTCAGCTCGATCAGGCTTTGCCGTATCTTCCGGCTGCGATTTATTTTATCTTCGATATAATTCGTATCCCCCCAGCGCACGGCGCGGGCCATGGCTTGGGCGTCTTCGGTGAATCGGCCTAGCATTTCCAGCAGTGCTTCGCGGTTATTCAGAAAGATATCCCGCCACATCACGGGGTCGGACGCGGCGATGCGGGTGAAGTCGCGAAAGCCGGAGGCGGCGTATTGCAACACTTCCTGGCGGGTTTCATCGGCCAGGTCGTCGGCGGTGCCGCAGATGGTAAAGGCGATGAGATGCGGCAGGTGGCTGACAATCGCGATCATGCGGTCGTGATGGGCGGCGTCCATGGTGGCGGTTTGCGCGCCCATCAATTCCCAGAATTTTCGCAGCCCCGATATCGCGGCTTCATCGGTTCCGGGCGGCGGGGTCAGCAGGCACCAGCGGCCCTGAAACAAGGTGGCGAATCCGGAATCTGGCCCGGAGAATTCCGTGCCAGCGATCGGATGGGCAGGGACGAAATGCACATCCTGCGGCACAAATGGCCCGACATCGCGGATGACCGATTGCTTGGTGGAACCGACATCTGTGAGCACCGCGCCGGGCTTGAGCGCCGGTGCGATGCGTTCGGCGAGTTCGGCATAGGTGCCGACCGGCGAGCACAGAATCACGCAATCGGCGCCGGCGACGGCTTTCGCAGGATCAATTTCGCAACGGTCTGCAAAGCCAAGTTCGGTCACCCGGTCCAGTGAATTTTGGCTGCGCGCATTGGCGACGATTTCACCGGCGAGGCCCGGAAATTCCTGTGCCGCGCGCGCGATGGAGCTGCCGATCAGCCCGATGCCGATCAGCGCCACGCGCTGGAATACCGGCTCAACCATCGGCCAGCGTGGCTTGCCGGGCCGTTTGAAATTCCGTTAGATTTTCCGCGACCAGATCGCATTCCTCGTCGGTGCCGATGGTGACACGCAGGCAGTTCGGCAAGCCGTAGGATTTCACATGCCGAACGATGATGCCGCGGGCGCGGAGATGGCGGTCGGCCGCAATCGCACTTTCAGGGGCGCCGAAATCCACCAGCAGAAAATTCGCCGCGCTGGGATGAACTTTGAATCCCGCCGCGTTCACCCGCTCCGCCAGTTTTTTGCGGGCGCGGCTGTTATGCGCACGGCCATCCCGCACCCAGTCCGGGTCCGCCAAGGCGGCAATGCCGGCGGCCGCCGCGATGCTGCTCACGTTGAATGGCCCGCGCATCCGGTTCAACACATCGATAATCGCAGGCGGCGCATAACCCCAGCCCAAACGCGCCCCGCCAAGCCCGTAAATCTTGGAAAAAGTGCGTGTCATTACGGTGTTTTCACCGGCATCCACCAGCGCGATGCCGGCATCGAAACCCGGAAGGTCGACATATTCGGCATAGGCGGCATCGATCACCAGCAACACGTCCTGCGGGAGCTGCTCACGTAGGCGTTGCATTTCGGCATCCGGGATGAGCGTACCGGTGGGATTGTTCGGATTGGCGAGGCACACGATTCGCGTGGTCGGAGTCACCAGCTTCAAAACTTCGTCCACATCGGTGGCAAGATTCTTCTCTCGCGCCTTACGCACCGTGCAGCCCGCGATTTTGCCGGCGATTTCGTAGATCGAAAACCCGTGCTCGCTCATGATCAACTCGGCGCCAGGGCCGCCATAGGCCTGAATGAGCAATTGCAGAATCTCATCCGAACCATTGCCGCAGACGATCCGATCCGGCGCCAGGGCATGGGCTTTGCCGATGGCCTGGCGCAGGGCCGCCATGCCACCATCCGGATAGCGATGCATTTCCTTTGCCGCCGCAGCCATCGCGGCGAATGCCGCTGGCGGCGGCCCGAATGCGCCCTCATTGGAGGAAAGTTTGATGACCCGGTTCATCCCCGGCAGGTTCGATTCCCCGCCGACATAAGCGTCTACGGAAAAAACCTCTGCCCTGGGTCGGGGCGCGGCAGGCACAGGCGCGGCAGGCACAGGCACGCCAGTCATGCAGCCTCCAGCGGGATGGCGAATCCGCCGATCACGGAAGGCGGGGCCAGCAAACCGGCGATCTGTTCGAGCCGCGGATCGTCATCATCCACCAGACCGTCCACCTCCACCAGCGCCAACATTTCGGCATCCGAAATTCGCTTCAGCCAGATCGCACCCGGCGCAAACCCGGCCTGGGTGAGATTGCCGGTAATCCGGGCGCGGGAACTATCGGCGGCCAATTCCAGCGCAATCAGTCCGCGATCGGCGCCCGAGGCGTCCGGCCGCATGGCCGCCACGACATAGGCCTCGCCGATCGGCGTTCCCTCTGGCCGCTGCGTCCAGAACGGCAGCTTGCCGATCACCGAGAGGGGATTGCGCGTACCCATCAGTGCCGTCCACCAGCCGCCATCCGGCTCGTCTCCCGGCGGCGGCAGCACCGCCACCTGCGCCGCTCCGCGCTCGATATCCGCCAGCGCCTGAGCCGGGTGGCGATAGATTCGCAAGGGAGTCAACGCCCCGAAATGCTCGCGCGCCAGTGCAGCGAGGTCGGCATTGTCGTCGCCGTTGCATACCGCGACGGTCTGGCCGCCTTCGATAATCAACGCGCCGGCGAAAAACTCCCGCCATAACCTAAAAATGGTCTGCCGCGGCAATGCGCCGTGGTGGCGCGCCAGAAGACGGCGCAGCATGCTCGCCTCCCGCCCGGGCCGGATTTTCGGGCCGGTTTTCCGGGCCTCACGCCTGACCCGTTCGATCACCTCGCCGCGACGCATCAGCAGGTCGTGAATCTGGTCGTCGATCGTGTCCAGTTCCGCGCGCAATTGCGCCAGCGCGCTTGGCGCAGTCGTTTCCTCTGGCGCGCCCAGTGCGCCAGGTTGAATCATTTCAACGGGTTCCATATGCGTACTCATAGCGTCACCCTTGATACAGCTTCACGCCGCCCCTGCAAAGGCATCCTAAGTCTCAGGGATTGCGCGCGCCGGGGCGCAAGCGCATATCCGCCCGGTTATGGATAGCGGCCAGACATTGCGCGAAACCCTGCACCAATCCATCACCTTCGAAGATGGGCTGGCGCTGGATTGCGGCCGTCTTTTGCCCAGCCTCACCGTCGCCTATCGCAGCTACGGCACGTTGAATGCGGATCGCAGCAACGCCATTCTCATCTGCCATGCGCTGACCCTCGACCAGTATGTGGCTGAGACGCATCCGCTCACGGGCAAACCCGGCTGGTGGGATACGGTGGTGGGCGCCGGCAAACCGATCGACACCGACCGGTTCTTCGTGATCTGCGCCAATGTACTGGGCGGCTGCATGGGCACCAGCGGTCCGAGCAGCCCCCATTCGGAGCGCCCGCATGAGCCCTGGGGCACCGATTTCCCCGCCATCACTATTCAGGACATGGTGCGCGCGCAAAAGCGCCTGATCGAACATTTCGGCATTGCCCGCCTGTTCGCCGTGATAGGCGGTTCAATGGGCGGTATGCAGGTTCTGGCGTGGGCGGCACTGTACCCGCAGATGGTCTTCGCCGCTGTGCCGGTGGCCGCCGCCGCCTATCATTCGGCGCAGAACATCGCCTTCCATGAAATCGGCCGCCAGGCGATCGCCGCCGACCCTTTTTTTTACGCCGGCCGCTACTGGGCCGAGGGCGTCACCCCGCAGCGCGGCCTGGCCGTAGCCCGGATGACGGCGCATATCACGTATCTTTCCGAAGCCGCGCTCACCCGCAAATTCGGCCGCCGCCTGCAGAACGCCTCCGACCTCACCGTGCTCGGCGACCGTTTTGAGGTGGAAAGCTATCTGGAGCATCAGGGCTCCAGCTTCGTGCGCCGGTTCGACGCCAATTCATACCTCACCATTACCCGCGCGATGGATCTGTTCGATCTCGCGGCCGAGCATGAGGGTGATCTCGCCAACGCCTTCGGGGGGAGCAAAACCCGCTTCCTGCTGGTTTCCTTCTCGTCAGACTGGCTGTTCCCCACCGCGCAATCGCGTGCCATCGCCAGGGCACTCAATTCTGTCGCCGCCAATGTCAGCTTTGTCGAAATCATGTCCGATAAGGGGCATGACGCCTTTTTGCTGGACGAGCCAGATTTCCATCGCACGCTCAGCGGCTTTCTTGCTGGCTGCGCCGAGCATGCCCGGCTGCTATGAACCATTCCGTGGCGCAGCCGATCCAGTTTATCGGCAAGAATATGCGCGTCGACTTGACGCTGATTGCCGGCATGGTCGCCGAGAAATCCCGCGTCCTGGATATCGGCTGCGGCGATGGCACGCTGATCGACCATCTCTACCGCACCAAGCAATGCGACGCCCGCGGCCTGGAGATCGACATGGCGGAGGTGACCCGCGCAGTCATCCACGGGCTGCCGGTGATGCAGGGTGATGCCGATAGCGACCTTGCCAGTTATCCCGATGCGGCGTTTGACTATGTGATCCTGTCACGCACCTTGCAGGCGGTGGAACGGCCGCGCGAAGTGCTGCGGCAGATGCTGCGCATCGGCACCTATGCCATCGTCAGCTTCCCGAATTTTGGACATTGGACGCTGCGGCTGCAATTGCTGCTGCGCGGCCGGATGCCGATGACCACAACCTGGCACCGCATGTGGTTTGAGACTCCGAACATCCATCCCTGCACCATCGAGGATTTTTTCGATCTCTGCGCGCGGGATGGCTATCATGTGCAAAAATGGCTGGCCGCCGACGAGGCCGGGGCCCGTGCGCCTTGGCGCCGCTACCCGGCTTTGGCCAATTTGTTTGGCGAACAGGGGCTTTTTCTTCTGCGCAAGGCCTGACCGCAAGGCTTGAACCGCCCCTGCAGCGATCCCCAGGGGGAGGTCATTGTTACCATCTGGTAAGGATTTTACCGGCATAATATTTCGGGACGGGAGCGATGCGCGCGGTAGAAAAATTTGAAACGTTAATTTAAAAAAAAGTATATTTATTGTTCAACGGCACAAGCGTCGCCATTTTGTCATTTATCAACGGGGCAGGGTGTTCGAAGTTATGGGTAATCCTTCGTTTTTTAGACGGGAAATTTTCCGGCGGGCCGGCAGTTGTTTTGCGTTCTGGCTGCTTTTGGCCGGCGGTATTGCGCTCATCGCCGCGCCGGCGCGCGCGCAAACGCCCTCGCCGCTCGCCGAATGGCAGTACTCCTCCGGCATCCAGCTACAACGGCTGTTCGAGCCCACGGTGCCCACTTGGCAGACCGAGCTCGGCCTGGGCGCGGAAGGCCAGCCGGAATACGATGGCGCCGGCCGGTACCAGATCATGCCCGGCCCGGTGATCGATATCCGCTACAAGGATATCGCCTTTGCATCCACCGGCGAAGGCATCGGCGCCAATCTTTTCAGCTTCCGGCATGTCCGGTTCGGCGCCGCCATCACCTATGATCTGGGGCGCTCCCCGCATGTCGACGGTAAGGCCCTCAGCGGCCTCGGCACCATCCATCCGGCGCCGGAGATCAAGATTTTTGCCGACTACACGCTCTCCGAATCCGTGCCGATCGATATCCGCGTAGATGCCCGCAAGCAGTTGGGCGCGACCAACGGCTATATCGCGGATGTCGGTGCGTATATGCCGCTGCCGGGCAGTTCGCAGCAATTTGCCTGGTTCGCCGGGCCGACGGTGACGCTGGCGGATAATCGCTACATGAACGCCTATTTCGGCATCAGCAACCACCAGGCGCAGCAGACCACCTATCGCCGGTACAAAGCCTGGGGCGGCTTGAAATCGGCGGGCCTCGGCGTTTCGATGGTTTATTTTGTCAACCCGCATGTAATCCTTACCCTGAACGGCGCATTCGACCGGTTGCTCGGCGCTGCCGCAAACAGCCCGATCACGGTGTCCAAATATCAGGCAACCACCACCGTCGCAGCTTTGTATAAGTTCTAGCAGCCTGTCGGAGTTGATTTGCTGGAAATCGGGAAGTCATCTTTGGCGTGGTGCATTTCCAGGTGCTTCGGCGCCTGACGCGGAGCAGGGATTCGGCTTTCACGCTTGACTTTGCACGGGC
>JAMFRY010000223.1 GCA_026225015.1 Alphaproteobacteria bacterium | reverse complement strand
TGCTGCTCCCTGGCTTTGATACGAGCATCGACCTCACCACGATTCGCGACCGTTTTGTTGGCTGGCCTGCTCAAGGCCACGCTGGAGGAAGAACAAGCCGCCGATCGCAAGCTTACCGAGCTATCGGCATCGAAAATCAATCGCCAAGCGGCATGATTTAATATTCCACTTTGTTTGCGCTCACGCCGTCGCGCCGAATTCGATCATCACTTTCGCGGATTCCGGCGTGGCGGCGACTTCAAGACCACGCAGCACATCGTCGAAGCTGAAGCGATGGCTGATGAGCGGTTCCAATTTTTTTTGTAACCTTGGCAGCGCCGCCACCACTTGCGGCATTTCCGTTGGATAGCCCACCGCGGTGGTTATTGTCATTTCCGTGGTCAGCATGGCGCCAAGGTTAATTTCAACCGGTTTCATATAGGCCGCAGTAATCACCATACGGGCCTGATAGCGGGCCAGTTTGATAACGTCGTTGATGATATTGGGGCCGCCGGCAGCATCGATAAAGGCGTCGGTATCGGCAACGTCGCGGCCGAAATAACGGTGCGAGCCGTGCAAGGCGAATAGCCTGTCGCGCAGGTTCTCGTGCTTGGCGTTGATCACCGCCTTGGCGCCGGCGGCCATGGCGCGTTCCAGCCGGCTATCGGCAAGATCGACGGCGATTACATCGGTAACGCCGCGATCCACCAGCCAGACGATCATGCCCAAGCCGATCGGCCCGCAGCCGAACACTGCCACCTTATCCCCGGCCTTGGCCTCGGAGCGGTTGACGCCATGCAGCGCGACGGAGAGCGGTTCGGTAAGGGCGGCAATCGCATAAGGCAGGTCGGCGGGGATCGGCAGAATACTTTCCCCAAGCCGGGCATCAGCCACCAGAACGGCTTCGCTGAAGGCGCCTTCCGGGCCACCACTGCCGATATAGCTTGGCGTGTTCATGGGGTTGATAATCACGCGCTGGCCAATGGCAAGGTCCTTCACGTCCTTGCCCACCGCCGTAATTTCCCCCGCCGCTTCATGACCGATTGCGGTTACGCCGTCGCGCCTTATGCCGCCGATTTTGATATAGGTAAGATCACTGCCGCAAATGCCGCAGGCCTTGATGTTCACCACCACGTCGTTGCTGCCGGCCACCGGCGGCTCCCTGGGATCCAGCCGCACGTCGTTGGCGCCGTGGATGTTTAGAACGCGCATGGGCTGTCTCCTCAACCTAACCGTTTTTCAGTATTCGAGCTGCGCCGCATATTCCTTGCTTTGCCATGTCTGGACAAACCCCCCACATATCGCCCTTGGGCCGAAATGCTGCGGCTGGGACGCAAACGGTGGGAACCAAAAGCAATTTGCGCCTGTCCCATGCACCCTGCTATACTGATAAAAATCCGCCGGATATGCAAAAATAGGCGGCAGGAGATTCGCTTGATCCAGCCGGAACGGCCAACAATGACAGTCGACGCTGAGTTGAACGTCGCGGCGGTGACGGTGCAGATCGCGCGGTTTTTCATCAACCATCCGGTCGAGAATCTCTTCCGGCAGAGCGAGGGTTACCGGCTGGACCTCAGCCTCACGCCGCGGACGCCGAATGCGCAGGCTTCCTTTGAACGCTATTGGGCGCCGCACCGCTTCGAGCGGCTGGGGAAAATCTTCATGGCGGCGCCCGGCGAGGGCTTAAGGATGCGAACCGATAGCGGCCATCAGACCTCGATCGTGTGCCTGCTGCACGAAAACACGCTGCAAGACTGGTTCGAGCGGAAGTTTGACTGCAGCAACCGCGCGCTCGAAGCGAGCCTGGATATCACCAGCGCGACCATCTATCGGCTGATGATCCGCTTGGGCGAGGAAGCCCGCAATCCCGGTTTCGCCAGCCAGACGCTGAGCGAGGCCATGGCGGTGCAGATCGCCATCGAGCTCAGCCGCTTTTACGCCGACGCGGCTTGCGCCTCCGGCGCCGGTGGTTTGCAGCCCTGGCGGCTCAAGCGGATCGACGAGCGCCTGCGCGAGGTGCGCGCCCAGCCGACGCTGGAAGAACTCGGACGGCTTTGCGGCCTTTCGGTCCGGCAGCTCACCAGGGGATTTCGAATCAGCCGGGGCTGTTCGGTGGGCGAGTATGTTGCGCAGAGCCGGGTGGAAAACGCCAAGCGCCTGCTGGCCGGCGGCGAAAGCGTCAAATCCATCGCCTACTCCATGGGTTTCAGCTCGCCTTCCAGCTTTTGCCACGCCTTCCGCAAGGCGACGGGAAATTCTCCCAATCAGTTCCGCCAGCAGGTCGGTTATTCCCACAGCCACTGACCCGGCTTTGCCGGTTCGTGGCCCGCGGGCGATATTCCGGCTATCTCGATAAGCGCCAAACGGTTGCCGCTGCCGGGCCACATCGCTAACCGGGAGCATTATCCGGCGCTCGCGCGCAATAAAATAGTTCGAGGGGGATGAAATGGCTGAGCTCGTCACCGATCAGATCATCGAAGAGGCGATCCGCAATACCGGGCTTTCGCGCTTCGATTCGACAAGTTTCCGGGAAGGGCTGGATATTCTGGTCGCGGACATCAATGGCGATGAATGGGCGCCGGAATTCAGGGAGAGATCCCGCCCGGCTCTCCTGAAGGCAGTTTCTGACCGGCTGCTTTTGACGGCGGCGCTTGACGCGCGCCCGGAGCTGCTGACAACCGAGATCAAGACGCCGCTTTTCGTGCTGGGTCTGCCGCGCACCGGCACCACGCTGCTCAGCAATCTGCTGGCGGTGGACCCCAAGCGCCGCCCGCTGCTGGCCTGGGAGATCCGCGCGCCCGTGCCGCCGCCCAAGGGCGACGCGCTCTATACCGATCCGCGCGCATTGGCCGCCCTGGAGGCGGAACGCGCGATGCTCGCCGCCCGACCGGATATCGGCAAATATTTCCGCGGCTCCGCCACCTTTCCGGATGAATGCGTCTGGGTGATGGCGCATGATTTCAAAACCCTGATGTGGGAATCGCGCGGTAAGCTGCCCGGCTATCGCGAATGGATTTTGCAGGCGGATATGCGCTCCGCCTATGAATATCACAAAAAGTTCCTGCAGCTTCACCAGGCCGATGCGCCCGGCATCTGGAGCCTGAAAATGCCCTCGCATTCGCTTTGGATCCCGGACCTGCTGAGGGTCTATCCGGATGCGAAGCTGATCTGGACGCACCGCGACCCGATTACCGCAACCGCCTCGCTGTGCAGCCTGATCTCGATGGGCAACAAGGGCGCGATGGGCAAATCGGATGTCGAATGGATTGGAAAATACTACCCTTGGCAGGCCGCCCAGCATGCCGAGCGCGCGATGGATGCGCGCGATGCGATCGGTGAGGACCGGATCATCGATTTCCACTATGCCGATATGATGCGCGACCCGCTGGGCGAGGTGCGCAAACTCTACATTGCGCTCGGCGACGAACTGACGCCGGATGCGCAAGCCGCCATGCAGGCCTGGTTGGATGACAATCCACAGGACAAGTTCGGCCGGCATGAATACAAGCTCGCGCAATTCGGGCTGGAGAAGAAAGACCTCGATAAATTATTCGAGCGCTATCTCAGCCGCTACGACATTGAACCCGAAGGTTAGGGCTCGTCAGGAAATAGATGAATCGGATTTTGCGTTTGGGGGGATTCCCTGATCACGAATCGGTTTTGTATCTTGAGCGGATGATTGATACCAGTGCCATCCGTGACCGGTTTATTGCTCTTTC
>JAMFRY010000222.1 GCA_026225015.1 Alphaproteobacteria bacterium | reverse complement strand
TGCCGTCGCCTTGCCAAAGACTGGGAGTGCCTAAACCGGAATGCACTTTCGTTTTTGCGGTGGGCGTCCATCCGCTTGATGCTCAGAAGACTTTGTAACGCCACAAAATGATCCCGAACTGACTCTAGGCTTGACTCGCTGGCAGCTTTAGAACAAAACAAGAACAATGCCCCGCTATGCCGAATTGCAGGTCACCTCGCATTTCTCCTTCCTGCGCGGCGCCAGCGCGTGTGAGGAGCTGTTTGCGCAAGCTGCGCAGTTGGGGCTGGAGGCCCTGGCGATTACCGATCGCAATTCGCTGGCCGGCATCATCCGCGCCCATGAAGCCGCCAGAACCACCGGAATACGCCTGATCGTCGGCTGCCGACTTGATTTGACCGATGGCATGTCGCTCCTGGTCTATCCCACCAACCGGCCTGCCTATGCGCGGTTGTGCCGGCTGCTCTCGCTGGGCAAGAAGCGCGGCGGTAAAGGGCAATGCCTGCTGCACTGGCCGGATGTGCTGGAATTTGGGCAAGGCCTGCTCGCCGTGTTTCTGCCCGATCAGGCGGATGAAATCTGCGCCCTGCATCTGAACCACCTGGCGCGCGGCTTTGGCGACCGTGCCTATATGGCGCTGACGCTATGGCGCCGCCCCAATGACCAGCTCCGCCTGCACGATCTCGCCAATCTCGCGGCAATTCATGGCGTGCGCACCGTTGTGACCAATGACGTGCTGTTCCACGCGCCCGAGCGCCGCATGATGCAGGATGTGGTCACCTGCATCCGCCACGGCTGCACCATCGACGATGCCGGTTTCAAACGCGAACGCCATGCCGACCGCTATTTGAAGCCGCCGGAGGAAATGCACCGGCTTTTCGAGCGCTATCCCGAAGCGCTTGATCGTACTTTGGAAATTGCTGCGCGTGCCAAATTCTCGCTGGACGAACTCAGCTACCAATATCCCGAAGAAGCCCTGATCCCCGGGCTGACGCCGCAACAGGCGCTGGCGAAACTCACCTGGGAAGGAGCAGAAAAACGCTATCCGGAAGGCGTGCCGGCCGAGGTGATCGCCAGTATCAAGCACGAACTGCAACTGATCGAAAAACTGCAATACGCGCCGTATTTTCTCACCGTGAATTCCATCGTGCGCTTTGCCCGGAGCGAGGACATTCTCTGCCAGGGCCGAGGCTCGGCCGCCAATAGCGCGGTTTGTTACGTGCTTGGCATCACCTCGATCGATCCCGGCCGCAACGATCTGCTGTTCGAGCGCTTTGTCTCCGAGGAACGGCGCGAGCCGCCGGATATCGATGTCGATTTCGAGCACGAGCGGCGCGAGATCGTCATGCAATGGGTGTTCGACACCTATGGCCGCGATCACGCCGCCCTTTGCTCCACGGTGATCCGCTATCGCACCAAAGGCGCGCTGCGCGATGTCGGCAAGGCGCTGGGGCTACCGGAAGATGTTATATCTCTCCTCAACACGCAGGTCTGGGGCTGGTCTGAAGAAGGCATAGAACCCGAACATGCCAAGGAGCTGAACTTCAACCTTGCAGACCGGCACTTGGCCCTTGCGATCGATCTGGCGCGGCAACTGATCGGCACGCCGCGGCATCTCTCCCAGCACCCCGGCGGCTTTGTGCTGACGCGCGACCGGCTGGATGAGCTGGCGCCGATCGAACCCGCCGCCATGGAAAACCGCCAGGTCATCGAATGGGACAAGGATGATATCGACATTCTGAAATTCATGAAAGTCGATTGCCTGGCTTTGGGCATGCTCTCCTGCATGAAGCGCGGTTTCGATCTGCTCCGCCAACATAAAGGCATCGATCTCGATCTCGCCAGTATCCCGGCGGAAGATTCTCGTACCTATGCGATGATCCGCAAGGCGGACACGCTCGGCACCTTCCAGATCGAAAGTCGGGCGCAGATGGCGATGCTGCCGCGCATGAAACCCCGCACCTTCTACGATCTGGTCATCGAGGTCGCGATCGTCCGGCCGGGGCCGATCCAGGGCGACATGGTGCATCCCTATCTGCGCCGCCGCGAAGGCAAGGAGGAGGTGATCTACCCCAAGCCAGAGTTGGAAAAAGTGCTAGGCAAAACCCTCGGCGTGCCTTTATTCCAGGAACAGGCGATGCGGGTTGCCATCGAATGCGCCGGTTTCACACCGTCTGAGGCAGATCAACTCCGCCGCTCGATGGCGACGTTCAAATCCACCGGCGGGGTAAGCCATTTCAGGGACAAGCTGGTGAACGGCATGGTGGCCAACGGCTATGACCAGCTATTTGCCGAAAACACCTTCAAACAACTGGAAGGTTTCGGCAGCTACGGTTTTCCGGAAAGCCATGCGGCGTCCTTCGCGCTGATCGCCTATGCCTCCTGCTGGCTGAAGTGCCACCACCCGGATGTGTTCTGCGCCGCCTTGCTGAACGCACAGCCGATGGGATTTTACGCCCCGGCGCAGATTGTGCAGGATTCGGCCCGGCATGGTGTGGAAATCCGGCCGATCTGCATCAACGCATCACGCTGGGATGCAACACTGGAAGAAACGGAAGACGACCGCTTTGCGGTAAGGCTGGGCCTGCGCATGGTGAAGGGCCTGAGCAATGCCCATGCCGCAAAGCTCATCGCCGCGCGGGGGGAGCAGAAATTCGCCTCGATGGATGATGTCTGGCGCCGCGCCGGGATGCATCGCGCCGGCGTGCCCGCTGCGGCGCTGGTGCAGATTGCGGAGGCGGATGGGTTCCGGCCCAGCCTTGGCCAATCGCGGCGGGAGGCGCTCTGGGCGCTGCGGGGCTTGCGCGATGAACCGCTGGCGCTGTTCGCCGCCACCGATGCGCGAGAAGAAGCGGCTGCATCTGAGCAGCAGGAGCCGCAAATGCCGTTGCGGCCCATGACCGCGGGCCGCGAAGTGGTGGAAGACTACGCCCATCTGGGCTTGAGCCTGCGCGCCCATCCGCTCAGCTTCCTGCGCGATGATCTCGCCAAACGGAAGTTTCGCACCTGCGCGCAGGCGGTCCAAGCGCCGGACAATCAATGGGTGGAGACCGCGGGCATCGTGCTGGTCCGCCAGCGGCCGGGCTCCGCCAAGGGCGTGATGTTCATCACCCTCGAGGATGAGACCGGCTTTGCCAATCTGGTGATCTGGCCAAACCTGTACGAGCAGCAGCGCCGCATCATTCTCTCCGCCGCCATGATGGCGGTATATGGCCGCATCCAGCGCGAAGGCGAGGTGGTGCATCTGATCGCCCACCGGCTCACAGACCTGTCGCCCGAACTCGGCCGGATCGGCGAACGAAACGCCGCCGGCAACCCCGATCGTATCAAGGTGCAGGCAAGGAATTTCCGCTGAAGCGGCATCCCGCTTTATGGGCGCAGCGGCTCACCCATGCGCATGACCAGCGCCGGGTCGCGCCTGGAGCGCAGCAGGGCCGCCAGGATTTTATGCCACGCACAGATATTTCAACCCCGGTTCACCGTCTTTGGTGGTGCAGAAGCGGTGCTTGGGGCAGCGGCCGCCCCTTGACCGCATTGACTTACAGCCCCTACCCACCCACAAACGCAAACTCGGATCAACGATGCCAAATCCAGAGACAGTGCAGAAAACTTCGCAACAGAACCCCTTGGACTGTGGATCAACCGAATGAGCCAAGGCGATTGCGATGGATCGGACAATATAGAGGGATGGGTTGACGGCTGCGATCAAGGCATCGTCCGGGGCTGGGCTTGGGACCTGGCAAGACCGGAACGCGCCGTGATCGTAGAGGTATTGGTCGACGGCCAGGTTGCCGCCACGGCAACCGCGCAGTTGCTCCGGCCCGATCTTGCCGATGCGGGAAAAAGAAACGGTTTATGCGCCTTTTCGATCCCGCTTGGGTTCGAGGAGGCCGGCGATTCCGGGTTTGTGCATGTGACCGTCCGCCCGCAAAACGGCCGCGCGCTTCCCCCGGGCGAAATTCAACTTCCCTTGGCCGCGCAATTGTCCCGCCTGCCAGTTGCCCTCAGCGGACCCGAAGGCCTTACCGGATGGATCGATCAGTTTGGCCCCGACCTTATCGCCGGCTGGATATCGCGCGCGGCCAACCCGTCGCCACCACCGCAAATCGAGGTTTGGGAGGCCGGCGAAAAGCTGTTTTCCTTCGTGGCCGATATCTGGCGGACAGATCTGGAGGAGTTGCGCCAAGGCGATGGCAGATGGGGCCTTTCGACGCCGGTGCCGGGCATCCTACGCGATGGCGCGACGCATCTTCTCGAACTGCGCCTCGCCGGCAACGGCCAACCCATAACCACTCATCCGTTACGTCTTGAATTTCCCAACCTCCCGCCGGTTCCGGAAGGTGAGCGGCGGCGCGATGGTGACGATGATCGAAGCGCGCGCATCCGGCCCCCACGCGAGGATGCGCCCGCCGAAGTACTGTTCTCGGTCATTGTCAATTTCTACAATATGCAGCGTGAAGCGGCGCGGACCCTCACCTCCCTGACCCGCGCCTACCAGCAGGGCATCGGCAAC